>CALMMQ010000017.1 GCA_937868725.1 uncultured Pleomorphomonas sp. | reverse complement strand
GCCCACGCGCTCAACTGGGAAAAGACCCTGGCAAAGCGCAACTTCAAACCCTGAAACAGGCCAAGGCCGGTCGCCACGGCCGGCCTTGGCGCTGTTCAACGGCAACTCAGCCGACGCGCATGCAGTTCTTGCCGTCGCGCTTGGCCAAGAGCAGCGCCTGATCGGCGCGATGCAGCAGCGAGGCGCAGTTTTCTCCCGGACCCAGCACGGCAACGCCGATGCTGACGCAGACGGGTATGTCCGGTCGCGCCTTGCGACCAGCAACCGCCGACCGCAACTTCTCGGCGATCAACGCCGCCTGACCAACATCGCATCCCTCCAGCACGACGCAAAACTCGTCGCCACCGAAACGGGCGGCGATATCGGTGCGACGCACCATTTCGCCGATCCGGCCGGCCGTGTAGCGCAACACCGCGTCGCCGGCATCGTGGCCGAAGCTGTCGTTGATCTGCTTGAAATCGTCGATATCGATGAAGGCCAGCGCCAGCGGCACCCGCGTCTCGGTGAGCAGCCGGCAGCGTTCGTTGAGATAGCGGTCGAGGAAGCGGCGGTTGAACAGGCCGGTCAGGGCGTCGCGCGACGACAGTTCAAGCAGATGCTTGGTCTGCGACGACACTTCATCGGCGATGCGCTGCTCGATGGTCTGCAGCAGCGCGTCGAACGTCATGACGTGCCACATCGAAAACGCCGACCCCGACAGGCCGACGACGCGGCCGGCCACCAGACGCGGTGTCACCGTTTCGCGAACCCACCGCCAGACACCATCGACGTCGACGACGCGATACTCGACCGCCGTCGACGTCAGCCGAGCGCGCGCCTCGGCCAGCGCGGCGCGATAGCGCGCCTGATCATCCGGGTGCACCACGTCTTGCCATGTCGGCGCCGACGGATCGCCACCCGACAGGCCGCACAGCTCCCGCCAGGCATCGTTGACGAAGAAGCGCTCGTCCTCCGTTCCCACCCAGATCAGCACGTTGAAGGCGTTGGCGAGATCACGGAAGCGCCGCTCCGACTCCATCAGCGCCGAGATAAGGAAACTCTCGACGCTGAGCTCTTCCGCCGGGTCGGGCTTGCCGCTGGACTTACGCAACGACCGCGCCAGTTCGTGGTCGAACGACAGCACGTGCTGCACCAGCCAGTGCATCAACATGTTGAGGATGTTGCCGACGTCGCGCGTCGATCGCAGCGCCGGTGAGCCGATGACGGCGCGTAGACGCTCGACGAACGCCGCGTGCTCCTGCGAGTGGCGGGACATCGCCTCGGGCGACAGTCCAGATTCGGCGAACAGCTCTTCTTCGAAACGAAAGTGCGTCTCGGCATAGCTGGTCAGATCAGAAAATATTTCAGCGAGATTTGGGGGAGGACCGTCGCCACGAATCGTACCGGACAGTTCGCTTACGATCAAAAACAGCTTTTTGTGCTGAGAGTCCACCGCCGGATGACCGGTCTCAAGATAGCTTCCCCAAAAAAACATGCCTCTCCCTCAAAATGGCTAGGAAACAGCGTCGTCTTTGCACACGCGATAGCCAGCATCGTTCGAGTCGGCCGCTACAATTGCGCCGTCCCCGGCTCGGAACGTTGCCCTGCGCGCTGAAGACCTGAAATGCGTCGGTCAGCGTTGCACTTCCAGACAGGATCATCTGGAACAAGACGTCGTTCAGTCTGGACTCAAGTGCTCTGGTTCCCCTCCCCTGGACCTTGTGAGATGTTACAAAGGGGACGGCACCAAAACAATCGCATTCTCTAAAACGTTTTGGATTATTTGGATTATGAGCGGAATTACGGACAGACGGTCAAGTTTCCGCAAGCAACTACACTGAAGATCGAGGTCGTTCCGGACAACAGGCCAAGGACTGTGCGCTACGATCGACCGGATGATCGCCGCATCGCCTAAGCCGCCACAATCACGATGCTGCCGAACCGAAGGCGAGGCTGCATCGCCGCCACCAAAGGCCAGACGACTACGACCTTCGCGCTCCAACCGACTTGCGATAGACGATCGAGACCTCCCGCACCAGATGCAGGCCCTCGGCCGCCTCACCAGCGGCATAACGACAGAAGAAGTCGGCCAGCGGGGCGCTCGCCTCGTGCAGCGGCGCCTGCGTCACGGTGAGTTCGGGCAGAAAATCGCTGGCCCGGCATTGCGGCAGGCCGTCGTCGTGAGCGATCACCGAGACATCGTCGGGCACGCGCAGCCCGTGCTCGTTGAGACGGGCGTAAAGCTCATGAGCGAGCAGCGTGCTGCCGCAGATGACCGCCGTCGGACGCGTGACGGCGTCGCGCAGCAGCAGGCCGAGCGAGGCGTCCAGGCCGCCGGCGTTGAAGCCGATGTCGCACACCAGCGTCGGATCGACGGCGATGCCCGCCTCGGCCAGCGCCTGAGCGTAGCCGCGGCGGCGCTCGTAGGCGAAGTGCAGGCGCGGCGGGAAGTTGAGCAGGGCGATGCGGTGATGGCCGAGATCGAGCAGCATGCGCGTCGACTGATAGCCGACGCCGAAGTTGTCGATGTCGTAGAATGGATAGGTCGCGGCGGCATCGCTACGACCATGAACAACGAATGGAACGTTCAGCGATCGCAACAACCGGATCCGCGCATCATCGACCTCCGGCCCCAGAATGACGAAGCCGTCGACGGTGCCGCCGCGCGCCAGTCGGCTGTACTGGGCCAGGAAATCAGTGGCTGTCGACAGGCTGACGAACAGATCGAGATTGCGATTCTGGAAGGCGGCGGTCAGGTGCTCGATGAGCTCGAAGTGGTGATCATAGTACGCCATCTGCTGACGGGTATGCATCACCAGAACGACCGTCCGCGACCGGCCGGTAACGAGTCGCTGGGCCGATTGGTTCGGCGTGTATTTCAACGATAACGCCAGCTCCGCCACACGCTGCCGCGTCGCCTCGCTCACCTCGGGATAGCCATTCAGCGCCCGACTGACGGTCGCCACGGAAAGCCCCAGCTCTTGTGCCAACCTCTTCAGCGTCACCATGTGATCTTGTCTCCCGGCAACGTTCTTACACACTGCCGAACCAATGGTGAAGCAATGAGTGGCTGCGCCCTCGCCCGGAAAGCAACTCTACCTGTACGGGCAGTCGATATGCAACATCTTGCGTAATAACAACATGATTCTTACCAAATCGGCACCGGCATCGCTCATTGCGTGTAGTGGCTTTGTTGGGGCGTAAAAAATCACGATGCTCTGCAACGCTGATGACGCAGAAGAGGCAGAAGCAATCGCCATCGACCGCAACAGGGATCCAAAACGTTTCGATTTGTTTGCATTGACCAGCTCAATTTGCCTGCCGCCGCGCCACTCTGGGCATGAGGGGACCGTTGCCTCGTCCAGTCTGGGCGTGGCCTTGCCAACGCGGTGGTCCGCGCCCGCGGCGTCGAGCGGCGAAAGCGCCAGCGCTGCCGGTCCGGCCCGGGCTGGCCGATGAGAAGCCTTCAAGGCCAACCGCGGTCGCCGTCCGGCTCCGCCGTGGCGTGAGGAAAAGCGGGAGAAAAAGTGTGGCGCGCGATAAGCGGTCTCCCGCAGCGCGCGCCACGGTCGATCCACCTTGGCGCCCACTGCCGCCCCGTCACCGCCAGCGCCCTGCATCGGCGTCGGCGCGGGCCATTTGTCAGGCCAGTGGCTGGCGAAGCGCCAACCCGTTCATTCCATTGCAGCCAGCCTTCGCTCCAGTCGTTCCCGCCGTTGGCGCCGAGGACCAATCCGTCTGGCTGGCCGGTTCGACCATCAGCTGAACGTGTCGGCGATCATGGCGCGGAACCACTTGGACGCGTCCGACGCCTCGGTGCGGCGGTAGGCCAGCGAAGCGCCGAGCGGGCTGGTACCGGTGCCCGCCCCACCCTGGCGCACGACGATCTTGCCGCTGTTGTCACGGCCGAACACCGAGGCGATGCCGATGGCGTAGTTCGGCGCCAGCCGGCTGTAGCAGGTGTTGATGATCACCGGATCGGTCACCGCTCGGCCGCCCAACAGGTTGCCGATCGCTTCGGCCGCCGCCTTGGCGCCGCCGCTGGCCGATGTGCCCGACTTCGGCAGGCCGCTGGCGGCAGCGTCGCCGATGATGTGCACGCCGGGCGCCAGCAGGGATTCGAACGTCAACACGTCCACCGGGCACCAGCCGCTGGCGTCGGTGAGCCCGGTAGCGGTGGCGAGTGTCCCGGCCCGTTGCGGCGGAATGACGTTGACGACGGCCCCCTTGTAACCGCCGTTGGCCGTCTTCGCCGTGTGCGAGGCCGCATCGACTTCGGTGACCGCGCCGACGATGCGCGTCACCATGCCGGGATAGAGCCGCCCCCAGCCTTCCTCGAACAACTGCTGCTTGGGGAAAGTGGCGTTGGCGTCGAGGATCAGCACCTTGGCCGTCGGATTGGTCTGGCTGAGATACCAGGCCACCAGACTGGCGCGTTCGTAGGGCGCCGGCGGACAGCGGTAGGGCATCGGCGGCACGGTGATGATGAAGGTGCCGCCCTTGGGTATGGCCTTGATCTGGGCGGCGAGCTGCGTCGTCTCGGGGCCGGCGTGCCAGGCCGACGGCAGCAGCTTCTCGGTGATCTTGTTCCAGCCGGCGATGGCATCGTAGCGGAACTCGATGCCGGTCGAGAGGATCAGACGGTCGTAATCGAGGCTCGCCCCCGTCGCCAGTTTCACCTTCCGGTTGACGACATCGATGGATCTGGCCGTCGATAGCACCTGCTTGATGCCGTAGCTGGCCTTGAGCCTGTCGTAGGTGAACGACAACTTGCTGAGGCTCGACAACCCGACCAGCGCCTCGTTGGAGCCGACGCAGCTGATGAACGTGCTCTTCGGTTCGACAAGAGTGATGGTCGCGGTCGGCGAGGCCTTGCGCATGTACTTGGCGAAGGTGGCGCCACCAAAGCCACCGCCGATGACGACGATGCGCGGCGCGGTGGCGGCATTGGCCGTGACGCTCGGCAGCAACAGCGACGCGCCGGCCAGGCCGACGAACTGACGACGATTGAGGTCCGTCATGGTCTTGATCCTTGGAGCGTTGGGAGCGACGTTACTTGAGCGTGGCGATGTAGGCGGCCATGGCCTTGATTTCGGCGTCGGAAAAGCCCTTGGCGATGACCGACATCAGTCGTCCCTCGCGGGGCTCGCGCTTCATCTCGCGCATCTCCTCGATGACTTCCGAGGCGCGCATGCCGCGCAGGCTCTCCTGACCGCCGCCGCCGTGACAGATGAAGCACGTGTTGGCCATGGCCTTGGCACTTGGCCCGGCGGCATTGGCAACGGCTGGCAAAAAGAGGAGAAGTGATGTCAACAGGGGGATCGGAAGCCGCATGACTGGTCCACCTCGCTAATTTCGCACTTTCGTATACCCTAACATAAGCACAGTCTGTAAAAACAGATTCCTAAAGTCCAGTTGCCGAAATCGTAGTTTTCAAGGTGAAGCAATTGCCAACCGGCTTGTCGCCGGTCACTGCCCGCCAAACCGGTGGCAACGGTTGGTGCGACAGCGCTGAAGGACGCAGGCGGGACCAGCGGCACCCGACCAAGCGCTTTCCGACCTGACTGAATCGTCAGGTCGATAAGAAATCGCTCCAGATTCAAAGGCTTGAGCAGCCACTTATCGATCAGGTTGGTGCAACCTGATCGGCGGATGCTCTAGCCAGCCTTGAGCTCGGATTCGACGGCAATTGCCGCGCTCATCACGGCCGGTCTCGCGGAACCGGCGCATCGGACCTGATTGCGGCCAAGGCGCTTGGCCTCGTATAGCGCCCGGTCGGCCGCGTCCAGCACGTCCCGCCAGCTGTCTTGCGCCGACCAGGCGGTGGCAATGCCGAACGACGCCGTCACGCGAAAGGCCTTGCTGTTTGAATACTGGTTCTGCCGTTCCAGCTCTGCCCGCACCCGGCCGGCCCAGGCCGCTGCCGTCGCGGCATGTTCTCCGGACAAGCCGATCAGAAACTCTTCGCCGCCATAGCGGACGGCAAAGTCATCAGGCCCGCAATGCCTGGCGATCAGCTCGGCGACGGCGAGAAGAACGCCGTCGCCCACCCGGTGTCCGTAGGTGTCGTTGACGTCCTTGAAGTGGTCGATGTCGCACATGACGAGGCTGAAGACGCCACTGTGATCGTGCCCGCCGTCATGGGCGAGGATGGTGTCGAGATGACGACGGTTATGAAGCCGGGTCAGCGGATCGCGGATCGACTGTTCGTGCAGCAGGCTTTGTAGTTCCGCCGCGCGCCGTTCGGCCTGCATTCGGCTGCTGACATCGAGGATGACGACGACCGCCACCTGCTTGCCGCCGGAGCTGTTGAGACTGCCATGAACCTCGACGTCAATCTCCAGACCGTCGCAACGCACGCCGCGAAGCGTGCTGTCGACCACCAAGGTTTCGCCAGACAGCCGGTGCTGCAACAGTTCAAAAGCCCGGGCCTTGTCGCAGTCCGCGACCAGATCCTGGAGGCAGGTGCCGATCAGCGCCTTTGCCGGATAGCCAAAGATGTCGGCCAGCTTCTGATTGACGAAGGTGAACCGGCCGTCTTCCGACATCGCGATGCCGACCAGCGGCTGATCGACGACGGTCAGAAGCTTGAACTCGGAAAGGCGCAACTGACGCGTCATCAGTTCGTTGTTGCGGAGTGCGACTTCCAGTTCCGCCGTCTGACGCCTCACCTCGCGCCGCAGCACCACGGCGGACTGCAGCTCTTCAAACTCGGTCCGCAGTTCATGGGCCGCGTTGCGCTCCAGCCGATCCATCAGCACTTCTATGACCTTGGCCTGCCGGGTGATCTCGGCCAGCAGCGTCGATTTGTCGGACTCGGGACCGACCCGCGGACGATCAGCCATCGGCGGGCCCCTCGGGCAGGTCCCAGATCGCCACGCCGGTCAGCGTATGGTTGACATGCATGCCGTTGTATTGCTCGCCGTAGCTGGAGAAGCCGACGGCGTTGTGGGCCCGGAAGACGTCGCTCACCTCGTCGAGAACCTGCCGGTTGGCGGCGCTGAGCTTGCGCAGGATGCAATCGAAGCCGATCAGCAGGCTGGGGACGCCATCCGACTGACACACGGCAGCCAGCGAGGTTCGCAGGTCCCGCAGCAGATCCGTCATGTCGGACACGCGGAAAACCATGCCCTCGTCGATAGCGCTGTAGAAGGTCAGACTACCGTCCTCGTTGGCCGAACGAACGGCACGAACGTAGACGTCGTCGTCAAGCGTGATCACCGAAGGCGCGTCCGCAAACCGGGCTGGCGTCAGCTGTTCCGGCGCAACGTCGATGACGCGCGCATACTCTTCGGCGGCAAGCAGCCCGTTGATTTCGAGGACACGCCGCCGTTCCGGATCGGCGCCCGTCACCACCAGCCGCTCCTGTCGCGCCACGAAGTTCTGAATTTTCAGAGTACGAACCGGGCGCGAAGTGGCCAGAAGGATCACCAGCGCGGCGTCCGTGTGAAAGGCGCCATCCGCGTAGACGTGGCTGCGCTGAAAGCTCAGGTCATCGCCCGCCGACCCGCCGACCAGGCTGATATCGCCCAATGCAAGCTGAAAGGCGCGTGAAACAAGCTCCTCGCGGTTCGACAGACCGTCGATCAATGACAGTGCGAACCGGTTGCTGAGCTCCGCGCGATCGGCGGTCTTGCTGTCGATGGCCGTCAGCAGCTCCTGCGCGATTCCACGCGCCTGGGACGCCTGGAACTGCTGCAGATCGGGAATCAAGCGCCCGACGGCAGCGAAAGTATTGCCGGGAAAGGCAATGCCGCTCAGACCATGATCGAGATAGCCCGACGGACCGATTTCGCCGGTCGTCGTACAGCCGAAGACCGGGACATCGCAAAACTGGAGCCGCATTTCGTCGGCAACGGCATCGAGGTCGAAGGTGCTGGAACAGAAGAACAGCACCAGTGCCGCTTCCGCGCCGCCAACGCTGTCGCGAAACGCCTGCACGGCGAGCCGGGCGTCTCGACCAGTCGACTGAAAGCGACGAATGGCATTCAACATTTCAACAAAACAGTCCAGGATGTGTCGACAGAAAAATATTATTACACATCGAGTTTATACTTCATTACAAATCCATAGACTTGCAATGTCGTGAAAATACTACTCTCTCGACTGCTATTTTTTACACTGTCGCTTACTTGACGATAACCTGAATTCACAACAGACCAGGCAGAACAGTCCGGTTCCGGAAAATCACCTCGCCCTGTCGCTGCCCCGACAGCAGACGACGGCCCAAAGGGCGCGTGCTTGCCCTCGCCGCTTTCCCGTTTTCAAGACGGTCCGGGCGACGGCAAGAGGTCGCCGGCCACCTCCCCCATCGTCCGCCACCGATCGAATGGCGTTCGCCGCTGCCCGCTCCTGTGCCGCCGATGATCCGATCAAGGCCGGAGCCATCGACCGACCGCTCGCCCCGCGATTCATCTCTCGTAGATTGCATTTCTCTAATAATACAACTGGCACGGTTTGTGCTCATTGCCGACCATCCTGTCAATTTTCCGGAAGGGTAACCCGTGCCTCACCTGACTTCAGACGCTCCGAGCCCGCGCACCCGCGTCAATCGTTACCGCTGGCTCGCCCACTACGACCGCGACACCATCTATGCCATCCTTGATGCCATGCCGGTCGCCCACGTCGCTTACGTTCACGCCGGCAATCCCATCGTCACCCCGACGCTGCAGTGGCGCGAGGGGGATCGCATCTACTGGCACGGTGCCGCCCATGGCCGGATGATGCAGGCAACCGATGGCGCCGAAGTCTGCCTGACGGTCTCCATTCTCGACGGGCTGGTGCTGGCCCGCGCCGCCTACAACTTCAACATCAACCATCGCTCGGTCATGGTGTTCGGCAAGCCCGAGCCGGTGCTGGATGCCACTGAGAAGACCAGACTTCTCAAGCGCTTCGTCGATGGCTACGTACCCGGGCAATGGGAGAAGCTGCGCCCGGTGACCGAACAGGAGATCGCCGCCACCGCCATCCTGTCGCTGCCCCTCACCGAAGCGTCGGCCAAGTTGCGCGCCGGCCCGCCCGAAGACAACGAGGACGACTATGGCTTTCCCGCCTGGGCCGGCGTGTTGCCCATCCGCCTGACGGTTGGCACCCCCGAACCCGACCCGCGCAACCTGCCGGGGGTGAGCGAACCGGCAAGCCTCGCCGCCTTCACGATCGGCTGAACCATGCGCATCCTTGTCTTCCAGCATCTCGCCGTCGAGCACCCCGGTGCCTTCACCGCACTCTGGACGGCGGCCGGCCACGCCATCACCACCGTCGAACTCGACGAAGGAGCGGCCATCCCCGACGTCACCGCCTTCGACCTGATGGTGGCCATGGGCGGACCGATGGACGTCTGGCAGGAGGCCGAACTGCCCTGGCTCGTCCACGAGAAGGCAGCCATCGCCCGCTTCGTCGCCGAGCTCGGCCGGCCCTATCTCGGCATCTGCCTCGGTCATCAGTTGCTGGCCACGGCGCTGGGCGGCACGGTCGGGTCGATGGCGGCGCCGGAGGTCGGCTTTGCCAACGTCGAGCTGACGCCGGCCGGCCGCGCCGATCCGCTGTTCGCCGGCTTTCCCGATCGTCTCGACTGCTTCCAGTGGCACGGGGCGGAAGTGAAGACGCTGCCGCCCGGCGGCGTGACGCTGGCCGGCAATGCCGCCTGCCCCATCCAGGCCATGCGCTGGGGCCGACTGGCTTACGGCTTCCAGTACCACGTCGAGATCACGCCGACGACCGTGCCCGATTGGCAGGCGGTGCCTGCCTATCTGGCCAGTCTCCGGGCAGCGCTTGGCGACCGGGCCAGCGCCCTCCCCGACGAAGTGGCCGAACGGCTGCCCGCCTTCACGGCGGCCGCCCGGCAGCTCAATCGGAATTTCTTTTCCATCGCAAGCACTTGACGCCTGGCCCGGTCGCATTGTCGGAAACCTGACAAAACTTTCGCTCGGCGGGGTGCTTTGGTCCAGCGTTTGCAACGCCCGGCACGAGGAGACATCGGGGAGACGAGAGTGCGGGACACCCAAGCGTGGCCAACGACGTTCGACACACCGCCAACTTAATCGATGATGACGCCGCCTTCGGCACACCCATCGACGACTTTTCCCACTGCGGCACCGGCGAATGCCGCGTCAACACCCTGCCGGTGCTGTACCGGCTCAACCATGTCGTCTCCGAGAGTTCCGATCTCGGCGACGCCCTGCGGCTGATCCTCGACATCATGCGCACCAGCCTGCGCATGGATCGCGGCATCATCACCCTCTACGATCGTCGCTCCGACACCATCTACATCCACGACAGCTTCGGCCTTACCGACGAGGAAAGGCGACGCGGCATCTACGCCCCCGGCGAGGGCATCACCGGCAAGGTGGTGGAGAGCGGTCAGGCCATCGTCGTGCCGCGCCTGTCGGAGAGCACCGACTTCCTCAACCGGACGCAAGCTTCGGAAAGCGAACGGCGGGCCAAGGCCGCTTTCATCTGCGTGCCGATCATGCTTGGACGCAAGGTGCTCGGCACCATTGCCGGCGAGCGTGTCTACCGCAGCCGGCCGCTGCTCAAACAGGACGCCGAGTTCATCGCCGCCGTGGCCCTGATGATCGCACCGCTGGTCGAGCTCTATCTCATCGCCAACGTCGACAAGGTCGCCCTCGAGACCGAGAACCTGCGGCTCCGGAACGCCCTCAAGGAGCGCTATCAGCCGGCCAACATCATCGGCACTTCCAAGCCGATGCTGGAGGTCTACGAGCTGATCCGCAAGGTTTCGTCCAGCCCGGCCACCGTGCTGATCCTCGGCGAAAGCGGCGTCGGCAAGGAACTGGTGGCTGGAGCCATCCACTATTCCAGTCCTGTCTCCGACGGGCCGTTCGTCAAGTTCAACTGCGCCGCCATCCCGGAGAACCTGGCTGAGAGCGGCCTGTTCGGCCACGAGAAAGGCGCCTTCACCGGCGCGTTGGCCGCCCACAAGGGTTCGTTCGAACAGGCCGACGGCGGCACCATCTTCCTCGACGAGGTGGGCGAGCTGACGCTGGCCGTCCAGGCCAAACTGCTGCGCGTGCTGCAGGAACGGGTCATCGAGCGCGTCGGCGGCTCGCGGCCGCTCAAGGTCGACGTCCGCATCATCGCCGCCACCAACCGCGACCTCACCGCCATGGTCGAACGGGGCGAGTTTCGCGAGGACCTCTATTACCGCCTCAACGTCGTGCCGATCACCGTGCCGCCTCTGCGCGACCGCGACGCCGACGTCATCCTGCTGGCCGACCATTTCGTGCAGGCGGCCAGCCGGCGCAACGCCAAATCGATCAAGCGCATCTCGACGCCCGCCCTCAACATGCTGATGGCCTACCATTGGCCGGGCAACGTGCGCGAACTCGAAAATGCCATCGAGCGGGCGGTGATCCTGTCCGACGACGACGTCATCCACGGCTACAACCTGCCGCCGTCGCTGCAGACGCCGGCCGAAAGCGGCACCGCCTTCGGCGTCAGCCTCGAGAACAAGATCCACGCCGTCGAATACGAGATGATCGTCGAGGCCCTCAAGAACTCCGGCGGCAACGTCGGCGTCGCCGCCGGCGAGCTCGGTCTCACCCGCCGCATGCTCGGCCTCCGGATGGAGCGCTACGGCATCAGCTACAAGACCTATCGCACCGGCACGCCCCGACCACCCAACCGTTAGCGGGCGTTCAATCGGTTATACCAGAGCGCTTTCCGACCTGATGGAGTCATCAAGTCGACAAGAAATAGCTACAGATTCAATAAGTTGAGCAGCCGCTTGTCGTTCAGGTTGGTGCAACCTGATCGGCAGATGCTCTAGACACCCCGGCCAGCCCTGCTGCCGGGGTTTTTCGTTGTGGCTGCGGCGGCGGTACGCAATTTGCGATTCCGTACAAGGACCGATGTAAATTTGCGAAAATGTAACAAGCGGTCCGGTCGGCCCGGAGCGGTCGCTGGGCGGAAAATCTTCCGGAATGTAAATTTCCCGAGCGTTATAACCTCAATGTACATAACGGTTGATTGCGATCGTTTCGCAAAATAGTAATCACCATAAAATCAAGGCCTTGTTGGTCCTCCGCCGCCAATGCATGGGTGCCATTCCGCGCCCCACTAATACCAAAGTAGTGGCACGGCAGTTGCGATCCTTGTTTTCGTCATCGGCGGCCTCCCACCGCCCCCCAGGACCTTCTCGAAGGAGAACACGATCATGACGACGCGCAAGGTTGCCATCTACGGCAAGGGCGGTATCGGCAAGTCCACCACCACCCAGAACACAGCGGCTGCCCTCGCCCACTTCCACCACAAGCACGTATTCATCCACGGCTGCGACCCCAAGGCCGACTCGACCCGTCTCATCCTCGGCGGCAAGCCGCAGGAAACGGTGATGGACACGCTGCGCATCCACGGCGCCGAGAAGGTCACGCTCGACAAGGTGATGAAGACCGGCTTCGGCGACATCCGCTGCGTCGAGTCCGGCGGTCCGGAACCGGGCGTCGGCTGCGCCGGCCGCGGCGTCATCACCGCCATTGACCTCATGGAAGAGAACGAGGCCTACACCGAAGACCTCGACTTCATCTTCTTCGACGTGCTCGGCGACGTCGTCTGCGGCGGCTTCGCCATGCCGATCCGCGACGGCAAGGCCCAGGAGGTCTACATCGTCGCTTCCGGCGAAATGATGGCCATCTACGCCGCCAACAACATCTGCAAGGGTCTGGTCAAGTACGCCAAGCAGTCGGGCGTGCGCCTCGGCGGCATCATCTGCAACAGCCGCAACGTCGATGGCGAGAAGGAATTCCTCGAGGAGTTCACCGCTGCCATTGGAACCAAGATGATCCACTTCGTGCCGCGCGACAACATCGTGCAGAAGGCCGAATTCAACAAGAAGACGGTGACCGAGTTCGACCCGGTGGTCAATCAGGCGCAGGAATACCGCGAACTCGGCCGCAAGATCATCGAGAACGAAGACTTCGTCATTCCCCGGCCGCTGACCATGGACCAGCTCGAAGCCATGGTGGTCAAGTACGGCATGCTGAACTGAGCAGCAGCCCGAAAAGTTGCAAGACTTTTCGGACCGGTGGCTGCGCCAAGCAAAACCAGCAGCCGAAAAGTTGTCAGACTTTTCCAAGTGGTGGGCCGCCCCGTCGGCCCACTCCCCTCCCCTTCGCCGCTGTCGCGCCCCGGCGCGGCGGCCTCCCTCCCGCCCGAAGAGGACCTCCCATGCCGTACCATGAATTCGAAGCCAGCAAGTGCATCCCCGAGCGCAAGATGCACGCCGTGGT
This sequence comes from uncultured Pleomorphomonas sp., assembly GCA_937868725.1. GTDB lineage: Bacteria > Pseudomonadota > Alphaproteobacteria > Rhizobiales > Pleomorphomonadaceae > Pleomorphomonas. The sequence goes on along the minus strand of CALMMQ010000017.1, from coordinate 6,615 downwards.
CAAGGGGGAGGGCGAAGACCTGACCTCCTGCCTGCCCAAGGGTTATCTCAACACCATTCCCGGCACCATTTCCGAGCGCGGCTGCGCCTACTGCGGCGCCAAGCACGTCATCGGCACGCCGATGAAGGATGTCATCCATCTCAGTCACGGCCCGGTCGGCTGCACCTACGACACCTGGCAGACCAAGCGCTACATCTCCGACAACAACAATTTCCAGCTGAAGTATACCTTCGCTTCGGACGTCAAGGAGAAGCACATCGTCTTCGGTGCCGAGAAGCTGCTGAAGCAGAACATCCTCGAAGCCTTCGACGCCTTCCCCGAAATCAAGCGCATGACCATCTACCAGACCTGCGCCACGGCGCTGATCGGCGACGACATCGCCGCCATCGCCGAGGAGGTGATGACCGAGCGGCCCGAGGTCGACATCTTCGTCTGCAACTCGCCCGGCTTCGGCGGTCCGTCGCAGTCCGGCGGCCACCACAAGATCAACATCGCCTGGCTGAACCAGAAGGTCGGCACCGTCGAGCCCGAGATCACCTCGCCCTACGTCATCAACTACGTCGGCGAATACAACATTCAGGGCGACCAGGAGGTGATGCTCGACTTCTTCAAGCGCATGGGCATCCAGGTGTTGTCGACGTTTACCGGTAACGGCAAGTACGACGACCTGCGTGGCATGCATCGCGCCCACCTCAACGTGCTCGAATGCGCCCGTTCGGCCGAATACATCTGCGACGAACTGCGCGTCCGCTACGGCATCCCGCGTCTCGACATCGATGGCTTCGGCCACAAGGCCCTGGCCGACAGCCTGCGCAAGATCGGCCTGTTCTTCGGCATCGAGGACCGCGCCGAGGCGATCATCGCCGAGGAGATGGCCAAATGGGGGCCGGAACTCGCCTGGTACAGGGAACGCCTGCAAGGCAAGAAGGTCTGTCTTTGGCCGGGTGGCTCCAAGCTCTGGCACTGGGCCCACGCCATCCAGGAGGAAATGGGCGTCAAGGTCGTCTCGGTCTACACCAAGTTCGGCCATCAGGGCGACATGGAGAAGGGCGTTTCCCGCTGCGGCGAAGGCGCGCTGGCCATCGACGATCCCAATGAGCTCGAAGGCCAGGAAGCGCTGCGCACGCTCAAGCCCGACGTCATCTTTACCGGCAAGCGGCCGGGCGAAGTGGCCAAGAAGATGCGCGTGCCCTACCTCAACGCCCACGCCTACCACAATGGCCCCTACAAGGGCTTCGAGGGCTGGGTGCGCTTTGCCCGCGACATCTACAACGCCGTCTACTCGCCGATGCACCAGCTGACGGCCATCGACATCGCCAAGGACGACTACGCCACCGACCAGGGCTTCGTCACGCGCCGCATGCTGTCGGACGCCAACCTCTCCGATGAAGCCAAGGCTTCGCCGCTGACCGGCTACACCGGCAAGTTCGATCCCATCGCCGCCATCCGGGCCAAGACCGACGCCGACTATCCGGTGTTCGCGCCCAAGGCCGCCACCGAAGCCGCCGAGTGAGGGAGACCCCCATGGCCAGGAAAGAGAAGAAAGACGTCACCCGCGCCAGCTACCCCAAGCTCTACACCTCCGACCCGCTGGCCGAGGTCGAGCCCGAGCTGCGCGCCAGGATCGCCGAACTCGAAAATTACATCATGAAGAACTGCCTCTGGCAGTTCAACTCGCGCGGCTGGGACCGGCGCAAGCAGAACGCCGGCATCCTCGGCAAAACCGCCCAGTTGCTGGCCGGCGAGGAGGTCGACACCTCGACGCCGCTCGACAAGTGCTACTGGGTCGACGCCGTGCTGCTGGCCCGCAACTTCAAGGAACGCTGCGCCTGGCTGGCCGGCATGGGCCGGGACGAGATCCACGCCCTGATCGCCAAGCTGCACGCCCGCATCGACTGGCTGACCATCGACGGCTCTTTGAACGAAGAGCTGACCGTCCAGAACTATTGAAGGAACCGAGCCATGAACTGCGAAGTCAAGGTCAAGGAACGGGCCGGCACGATCAACCCGATCTTCACCTGCCAGCCGGCCGGCGCCCAATATGCCTCCATCGGCATCAAGGACTGCATCGGCATCGTCCACGGCGGTCAGGGCTGCGTGATGTTCGTTCGCCTGCTGATCTCCCAGCACCTCAAGGAGAGCTTCGAGATCGCCTCCTCGTCGGTACACGAGGACGGCGCCGTGTTCGGCGCTCTCGACCGCGTCGAGACGGCCGTCGACGTGCTGCTGTCGCGCTATCCGCATGTCAAGGTGGTGCCGATCATCACCACCTGCTCGACCGAGGTCATCGGCGACGATGTCGACGGTCTCATCACCAAGCTGGAAGAAGGCCTGCTGGCCGAGAAGTTCGCCGGCCGTGAGGTGCATCTGCTGCCCATCCACTCGCCGAGCTTCGTTGGCTCGATGGTGTCGGGCTACGACGTGGCGGTGCGCGATTTCGTCAAGAAGTTCGCCAGGAAGGGCGAACCGAGCGGCAAGATCAACCTGATCACCGGCTGGGTGAATCCAGGCGACGTCAAGGAGCTCAAGCATCTGCTGTCCGAAATGGACATCGACGCCACGGTGCTGTTCGAGATCGAAGCCTTCGACAGCCCGATCCTGCCTGACGGCAGCGCCGTCTCGCACGGCAACACCACCATCGCGGACCTCGAGGCCACCGGTTCGGCCAGCCACACCTTTGCCCTCAACCGCTACGAGGGCGGCAAGGCGGCGCAGTTCCTTGAAAAGAAGTTCAAGGTGCCCTCGACCATCGGCCCGACGCCGATCGGCATCCGCAACACCGACAGCCTGATCAAGAAGCTGTCGCAGGTGACCGGCAAGCCGATCCCCGACAGCCTGGTCAAGGAGCGCGGCATCGCCCTCGACGCCATCGCCGACGTCGCCCACATGTTCCTGGCCGACAAGAAAGTGGCGATCTTCGGCAACCCGGATCTGGTCATCGGCCTCGCCGAATTCTGCCTCGATCTGGAGATGAAGCCGCAACTGCTGCTGCTCGGCGACGACAACGCTGGCTATGTCGACGACCCTCGCATCAAGGCGCTGCAGGCCAACGTCGACTATCCCATGGAGATCGTCACCAACGCCGACTTCTGGGACCTTGAAGACCGCATCAAGAACAAGGGGCTGGAGCTCGACCTGATCCTCGGCCACTCCAAGGGGCGCTTCGTCTCCATCGACTACAACATCCCCATGGTACGCGTCGGCTTCCCCACCTACGACCGGGCCGGCATCTTCCGCAACCCGGTGGTCGGTTACGGCGGCGCAATGTGGCTGGCCGAGCAGATGGCTAACGCCCTGTTCAGCGACATGGAAGTCAAGAAGAACAAGGAATGGCTGCTCAACGTCTGGTGAGCCGACCTCCCTCACCCACCTCGGGCGGCGGTCACGCCGCCGCCCCCTTCGCCCCCCCGAACCTGCCTCCCCGAAGATGAGTGAAGCCATGAAGATCGCCGTGCACCTTGACGCATCCGGTCGTCCCGTCAGCCTCTACGAGGACGGCATCATCCATCTCTACGACGGCGCCGGCGACCATTGGTCGAAGATTGGCGAATTCGCCTTCGCCCTGCCGGACGGCGTTTCGATCCCGCTGGTCCGCGGCCTGGTCGAACGTCTCGCCAGCCGCCTCGGCGACTGCCGGACGCTGGTCTCCGGCGACCGCCACGGCTACGTCTATTCCTTGCTCGGCCAGGAACTGGGCGTTGCCTGCTGGACCTCGGAAGGATCGGTCGCCGAGCAACTGGCCATGGTCGAACGCCGCAGCGGCGAACTGGCGGCCGAGCGGGTGGCCTGCGCCACCTCGGCCTGCGCCACGTCAGGCTGCGGCGGCGGCCGCAAGGCGTCGACCTGCGCTCCGGACGTGAAGGCACCGCCACCGCAAGACCTGGGCGGCGGCCGCTATCGCGTCGATCTCGCCGCCGTCATGCGTGACGTGCCCGGCCTCAACTCCCGCGACATCCTGCTGCCGGTGCTGGAATCCGGTCCGTTCGCCGAGCTGGAGGTTATCTGCGACCATCTGCCGCGCTGGTTCACCGGCAAGGTCGACGAACTCGGCTTCACCGCGTCCTATGAGACCGTGCCCGGCGTCGGCGTGATCGCCACCCTCGCCCGCGCGGCCAGCTGAAGGAGGCATTTTCCATGGCCATCGACCGCCCCGTGCTGCATTTCCTCTATGGTGCCGATCTCAATCCCGAGCGCCTCGCCGCCTGCTGCCCCGGCGCCGAAGTCCGGGCGGTCGGCACACTTCAGGACTACCGGCTGGCCTTCTTCGGCCATTCCGACCTCTGGGACAGCGGCGAGGAAACCGTCGTCGCAGCGGCGGGCGCTTCGGTGTCCGGCGTCGTCGTCGCCCTGACGGCGCGCGAAGCCGATTTCCTCGACAAGGTGCGCGGCGTCCGTCTCAACGGCACCGGCAGCCATTTTCATTGTCCCGCCACGGTGACGACAGCATCCGGACCGGTCGACGTCGTGCTCTATCGCCTTGACGACGGCCGCCAGCCGTCGCTGCCGAGCCGCGAGTACCTCGCCTACATCATCGACGGCGCCCGCCACCACGGTCTGTCGGCGGCGAGCATCGCCGCCCTTGCCGCCATCGCCAGCCGGCCGGCTGCTTTCCCGGTGCCGCGCATCGCCTTTCCGGCCATGGCCGAGGCGGCGGGCGGTGGTTGCAGTTGCTGAGCCATGATCGGCCCGGCGCACCTGCCGCACGGCACCAATCTCGTCGGCTTGCCGACTGGTCTCATCGCCTCGGTCGGGTTCAACGACGCGCCAGCGCCGCTGCACATCGCCGGCGTGCGCGAGATGAACGATCCGCTGTTCGAGATGCTGGCCGTTGCCGAGAACCTGGCCGACGCCTCCGAGGCCTTCCTCAAGTACATGGTGGCCGTCTTCGGCCTCGAACTCGATCAGCGCAGCGCCGACGCCGACGACGGCTTCCGCCGGCCCTTCCGTGCCTCGTTCCTGCGCTTGCTGATCGGCTGGGGCTACGACAGTTCCAGCCCCGAAGCCGCTGTGCTGAAGGGCTGGGTCGAAAGCCGCTTCGGCCTGCTGCCCGGCTTTCACAAGCAGCCCATCATCGACGTCGGCGCGGCGGCCTTTCTCGACTACATCCAGGAGCGCATGGCGAGCAGCTTTCACACCAATTCGATCTTCGCCCAGCTCGACCTGCTCTATGAATACAGCCAGTGGGTGCTTTCGACCCTCATCTATCCCGAGGAAAGCCACGTCCGTCTCTATCGCGGCGTCGACGGCTTCCGCGAGCATCACATCGTCAGCCGCTTCGACCGCCACCACTTCATCCTGCGCCTCAACAGCCTCTCCTCCTTCACCACCGATCGCTGGGTGGCCGATTGCTTCGGCCACACCATCCTCACCGTCGACGTGCCGATCACCAAGATCCTGTTCGCCAACACCTTGCTCACCTGCTTCCCGCTGCGCTCGGAACGGGAGTTCTGGGTGATCGGTGGCGACTATCGCGTTTCCGTAGCCAGGGATTGACGCCATGACCGACCTCGCCCTCGTTCGGCCGCTGCCGGATCGGCGCATTGCTCCCGGCGATGACCGGCTGCTGGCCCGCATCGCCGCCATCGTCGAAGCCAACCCGCCGGCCGGTGCCGTCGCGGAGCTGAAGCGGCTGCTGGCCGTCCACGCGTCTCGCGCCAGCGGCCCGAAGCCCTCGACCTGCGCCGGGCACGACCGGCCGCGCTGCGTCATCGGCCGGCATCCGGCCATGCTGGCGGCGGCCGAGACCGTCCGGCGGGTCGCCCCCACCAACCTGCCGGTGCTGATCCTCGGAGAAAGCGGCACCGGCAAGGGGTTGTTCGCCGAGATGGTTCACCGCCAGTCCGGCCGCGCCGGCCCCCTGGTCAAGATCAACTGCGCCACCTTGCCGGACACATTGATCGAGAGCGAACTGTTCGGCCACGAACGCGGCGCCTTCACCGGCGCGGCGACCGAGCGCAAAGGCCGCTTCGAGCTTGCCGATGGCGGCACGCTGTTCCTAGATGAGATCGGCGAGACCACGCCGGCCTTTCAGGTCAAGCTGTTGCGCGTCCTGCAGGACGGCGAATTCGAGCGCGTCGGCGGCGCACGCACCGTTCGCACCGATGTCCGCATCGTCGCCGCCACCAACCGCGATCTCATCGCCGATGTGGCCGCCGGTACCTTTCGCGCCGACCTCTACTATCGGCTCGCCGTCGTGCCACTAACCCTGCCACCGCTGCGCCAACGCCGGCAGGACATTCCCGAACTGGCCCAGCGCATCCTCGACGACTTCCACCGTGCTAACGGTTCACGGCAATCCCTGACCGCCGATGCACTTGAACGCCTGACCGGCTGCGACTTTCCCGGCAACATCCGCGAACTCGAGAACTGTCTGAACTTCGCCGCCGCCATGGCGGACAGCCCGACACTGACCGCCGCGGATCTGGGCTGCCAAGCCGGCCGTTGCGCCGCCAAGGCCCGGCGAACGGCCGCTTCCAGCGTCGCGGCTTCCCCCAACGCCACTCCGAGCCCGGGGCTCAAGGTCGGCCGCGATGAGCTCATCGAAGCCCTCGCCACCACCGGCTGGTCGCAGGCCAAGGCGGGACGCCGGCTGGGCCTCTCGTCCCGCCAGGTTGC
>CALMMQ010000016.1 GCA_937868725.1 uncultured Pleomorphomonas sp. | reverse complement strand
CTGGCCATCGCCGCGCAGGCCATGATCGGCCATGACCTCGGCGCCGGCGACAGCCGGCCGATGGTGCTGCTCGGCACCACCGACGAGCGACTGGTACCGGCGCCGGCCCCCGGCACCGGCGAGACGCTGTCCGGCCGCAGCGGCCGGGCCAGCGTCGTGCTGTCGGTGATCACCTCGATCGGCGTGGTGACGGTCGCAGGCGATGGCTACGACATCGGCATTGCCGGGTCGGACCGGGAGGCGGAGGCCTATCTGTCGCTGCTCGACCATCAGGTGACGGTGGCGCTGCGCGCCTCGCCGCTGATTGCGGCGCTGTCGCCGATCGGCATCACCGGCATCGAGGTGTTCAAGGACTATCGGGCCGAGGATGGCCGGCGCCTGGCCGCCCATCGCCTGGATTTCAGTCTGACGGTCTGGGACGAATTCGATGCCGGCGAACGGGTTGCCGCCGGCTCGGCTGGCCCCAGGGGATTGGCCGAACTGGTGGCGTTGCTGCCGGATGGCTGCCGCGAGCGGCAAATCCTGACCGCGATCGGCGCCCTCGTGGCGACGCCGGCCGCCGGCTACGACGACGCGGTGCTGACGCTGCGGCTGGCGATCGGCATCAACGGCCAGCCCGGCGCCACCACGGCGACGGTGGTGCGCGATCCGGAAGCACCGGCGCCGGCCGACCCGATCAACGCCGAAACCATGGACCCGCACGCCGACTGGGCGCGCCGCGACTGGGATGGGGCGGTCGAGAACGACCCGACCGAACCGCATGTGATCCGACCACTCTGAGGAACTCCCCATGAAAATGATCTTCGTGAAGCCGGCTCGCGCCGGCCTGCAGGTGCCTTTCCCGACGCTGTCTCAGCCGCTCGACGCCGACGGTGGCTATGTGCCGCGCGACCAGTTCACGCTGCGCCGCCTCGACGATGGCGATGTCGTCGAAGCCGACGCGCCCGCCGCGGCGCCGGTCGCCCCGGCCGGCAAGGCGGCCAAGGCCGTGACCGTGACGGCGCCCACCCCCGACAGCGCCACCTGATCCCGTCAACCGAGCCCATGGAGGGGCGACAATGGTCAACTTCAACACGATCCCGTCCGACATTCGCGCCTCCGGCGTCTATGCCGAGATCAACGCCCAGCCCAAGGGCGAGAGCTACTACAACCGCATGCTGGTCATCGGTCACGTGACCGACGATGCCAAGGTGGCGGCTGGCGAATACCGCCTGGCGTCCGATGATCTCATCGGCGACTGGGGCAATGGCTCGATGCTGTTCGAGGCGATCCGCTCGGCCAAGGCCGCCTATCCCGGCTATCGCATCTTCGGTCTCGCCGTCGCCGAGCCGGCAACGGGCGGCGTCAAGGCCACGGCGACCATCACCGTCAACGCCGACGTGCTGCCGGTCGCCGTGCCGCGCCAGGCCGTGTTCTACCTTGGCAGCCGGGCCGAAGAGCGGCTGGCGGTACCGGTCTACGTCACCGACACGGCGGCGACGCTGGCGGCCCGCATCGCCAGCGCCGTCAACGCCGGCTACGCCTACGGAGCCTTCACGGCGCAGTACGGCGTCGTCGCCACGGTGGCCAGCAACGTCGTGACGCTGACCGCCCGCCACAAGGGCGTTGTCGGCAACACGCTCAAGGTCGCCACCGGCGTGCACGCGCTCGATGATGACTTCGCCGCCACGGGCCTGACGATCACGGCGTTTTCGGCCGGTGCCGGGCTGGTCGATCTGGCCGCGGCGCTGGCCAACCTCGGCGCCGAAGCCTTCGACACGCTGGCCTCGCCCTGGTGCGACGCCACGGCGCTCGAGGACGTGGCGGGGTTCCTGGCCGACCGCGAACAGTGGGACGAAGAGCTCTACGGTCACTATTTCTCGGCCCAGTACGACACCTTCGCCAACCTCTACACGGCCGGCGCGGCGCGCAACTCGCAGTATTATTCGGTGGTGGGCGTCAAGCAGCCGCTCGATCCGTCCTGGCGGCTGGCCGCCGAACTCGCCGCCCACGTCGCCAACTGGTACGCCACCGGCAACCGGCGCCGCGGCATGAAGGGCATCGTGCTCGCCGCCAAGGCGGTGACGCGCAAGGATGGCTGGACGGTTGCCGAGCGCGATCAGCTGCTGCGGGTCGGCGTGACGCCGCTCACCGTCGGCATGAACGGCCGCTTCGCCATCGATCGCAACATCACCGCCTACCGCACCAACGCCGATGGCGTCCCCGACACGACCTGGCTCGACGTGTCGACGCGCTATCGGACCATCTACGCCGTGCGCAATTTCCGCGACATGCTGATCGCCCGCTATCAGCGGTCGGCGCGCAACGACGACATCGCCGCGGCCATCGGCGCCGATCTCGACCACAAGTACATCGAGCTCGAGGACGGCGGCGACGGCATCCTGGTCAACTCGAACGCCTTCCGGTCGGCGCGGCAGGTGCAGCGCGACGGCCTCGATCGCATCGACATCTACGCGCCGCTGGCCGTGCGTTCCGATCTGCACGTCATCGCCATCAACGCCACGATCCGCGTGAGCTGATCCATCCTGACGGCCGGGCCGGCAGCGGCTCGGCCAATCCCTTCCAGCAGAGGTCAAACCCATGCGCGACTACGGCATCTTCACCATCCGCATCAACGGCCGCGTCTACGAGACGCGTGGCGCCTACACGCTGCACCACACCAACTTTTCCCGCAAGGCCAACGCCTATTCGGCCGGCGGCGTCTACATCACCCGCGAGGCCAAGGCGCCGACGCTGGAGGTCGAGTTCGACGACGATGGCCTGTCCTGGTCGGACGCCATGCTCGATCAGACCCTCGACGTCACCATCGCCAAGCGCGGCGGCGGGCAGATCCTGATCACCAATGGCGCCTTCGTCGGCGACGACATCACCAAGGACAGCCAGGGCTCGGTCAAGGGGGCCTCGATCACCTTCGATGCCGCCAACTTCCGTGAGAACAGCTGATCATGACCGACGTCGTTGCCCGCCAGCCGCTGCGCCGGGTGTTCGCGCGGCTGACGCCGGAGGGTGTCGACGAACTCAGGGAAATCGAGCTCGTCGACCCCACGGGCGCCACCTATCTCGACATCGGCTATCCCAAGCGGACGCTGATCGGCACCGATGGCCGGGTGGAGCTGATCGTCGATCGTCCCAAGCTCCGCCGCTACCTCGTCGAGATGACCGGCATTGGCGAAAGCCAGCTCGCCGGTCTGCATCCCCTCGACCTCGTGGCCCTTGAGGGCCGCGTCATCGCCTACTTCGAGGACACGCTGCAGGAGGTGGCTGCCGGCGACAGCCCTTTACCGGCGGGCGAGGACGCCTCACCGGCGCCATCGCCGAACTGAGCCGCCGCCACGGCTGGCGGCCGCAAGACTTCGCGGCGCTCGGATGCGCCCGGATCATCGCCTGGGCCGAACTGACGAGAGGGTAAGAGATGGGCAACGTGATCGAGGCCGTGCTGCGGCTGATGGCTGTCGACCGCACCGGCCCCGGCCTCAGGTCGGCGCAGCGCAACCTGACCGGCTTCCGCCGCGAGGTGGCCTCGCTGCACTCTTCGATGGGGCCGGGCGGCTCCGGCCTGTTCGGCGGCCCGCTGGTCAAGGCCATGGGCGGGCTCATCGCCTTCGAGACGGCGCGCCGCGCCGCCGTGGCGCTGGCCGACGCCGGCATCGACGTCGACCGCCAGCTCAAGGCCATCAAGGTGACGGCCGGCGCCACGGCGGCGGAGATGGAGACCTTCCAGCGCAAGATGCAGCTCGCCGCCGGCGAGACGCAGACCTCCAGCCGCGATCTGGCCTCATCGGCCGGCGATCTGGTGGCGGCCGGACTTGATCTTGGCACGGCGTCGGCCAGCGTCGGCACCATCGCCAAGGGCGCCAAGGCGTCGGGCGCCGCGCTCGGCGAGATGAACCAGGCGGCCATCGCCCTCATTCAGAACCTTGGCTTCACGCCGGACACGCTGATGACTGGCATCGACGAGATGATCAAGGGTGGCAAGATTGGAATGTTCGAGATGAAGGACATGGCTGGTCAACTACCAGCTATTGCCGCCTCGGCCTCCAAGCTCGGCATGAAGGGCGCCGACGGTCTGGCGCAGATTATTGCCATGGCCCAGATCGTCTGTCGGTCGACGGCAACGGGCGCGGAAGCGGCGACCAACATCACCAACTTTCTCGACAAGCTGACGGCGCCGGACACCAAGAAAAACTTCAAGAAGTTCGGTGTTGACGTCGAGGCGGTGTTCAAGCGCGCCAAGGCAAGCGGCAAGGACTTCACCCACGAAATGCTGCTGGAAATCCAGCGCGTGACCAAGGGTGATCCGTTCAAGATTTCTCAGATTTTCGGCGATGTGCAGGCTAAAGCAGCCGTAACTATTCTGCTTAAGTATCTGAACGAAGTCGATGAAATGTTCTCCAAGATCAAGGATTCTGCCGGCGAGACCATGCGCGACTTCGCCGAAAAGACCGACGGTGCTTCGGCGGCTGTCGATCACCTGGCGGCCAGCTGGCGGACGCTGCTCGACATGTCGGGCAAGAAGCTGAACGATCTGTCCGGCCCGACCGCTGAAAAGGTGGCCAGCACGATCGACCGCATCGTGGCGGGCCAGAGCGAATACGACGCCTATTTCGCCGAAGCGCAGAAGCCGAGCCCCGACAAGCTCAACGGGGCCGTCAGCCGCGGCGTCATCGAGGTCGCCCTCGCCAAGGCGCAGAAGGAAGCCGACGCTCTCGGTCTCAAGGGCGAGGACCGCAGTCGCTACCTGACGGCCAGCGCCCGCGCCACCGGTGCCAACGTCGGTTTTCAGGCCGGCGTCGTGCCGCCTGAGGTCGCTGCGGAGACAGCAATGCGGGCCGCTCGCGTCATCGATCTGTTGACGCAGCGTTATCAGAAGCTGCCGGAAGTTCTGGATCGTCCGACAGCCGATCGTCCGTATGGCAACCTCAGCGATCAGCAGATGACCAGCGTGGCGGCAGACGCGCGCCAGCAACTGGCCGACCTTGAGGGGCAGCGGGCGATGCAGGAGCAGCTGCTCGGCGTCGACGCGGCGACCAAGGCACTGGCCGATGCTCGTGCCAGCCTCGTAAAGACGCTCGACGACCTTGAGGCCGAGCGACAGACCCGAGAAAATTATCGAGCCATCAACGCCCCCGATCCGGAAGGGCCGACCAATTCGCGCGGCCAGACGTCGGCCACCATGCTGCCGGTGCCGGCGCCGCTGCCGCGTCAGGTGCCGGTGCCGCTGCCCAAGCCGGCGGCCGCCAGCCCTTCGGAGTTGCCGCCGATCACCCCGGCCGAGGTGCGGCGCGCCATCGCCGCCGACCCGCAGGCGACGGTCGTGCTGCCGCGCGCCCGGCCGACGCGGGCCATCGATCTGCCGCCGCTGCCGCCGCCGCGTCCGGCCGAGCTTGGCGCCGCCACCGATCCGGCGCCGCTGTTCACGGCCATGATCTCCGAACAGGAGCGCAAGGCGGCCGATCTCAAGGCGTTCATCACCGCGCTGTCGGCGGTGCCGTCCGGCCAGCCGGAAACCGCCGTGCAGGCCACGCGCGCCCGGCGCCAGGCCGAGGCGGCAACGCGGGGCGCCGACGCGGCCGGCCTCGTCGGCGGCGAACGCGACGGCTACGTCGCCGCCTTTGCCAGCAGCTTCGGCGCCAATCTGGCGGTCGAGGCGGGCAAGATGACGGCCGAGGCCCGCGACGCCGCCGTCGTCAGCAACGACCAGACCATCGCCGCCTACGAGCGGGCCGGTGCCCAGCGTCAGCGCCGCCTGCCGGAGCTGAGCGATGCCGACATCAAAGCCCGGCTGGGCGAACTCGATCGAAAGCGGGCCGACCTTGCGGCCTCGGCGGGCAAGGACAAGACCGCCGCCACGGCGCTCAGCGAGGTGCTGGCAGAAATATCCCGCCTGCGTGTGGCGCAAGCCGAGCGGGCGCTTCCCGACGCGCCGATACCGCAGCCGCCAGCGCCACCGCTCCCGGCTGCTGATGAGGCTATCGCCAAACTGGCGGCACAGCTCGACAAGCCGATCACCGCCGAGGTGACGGCGCCGGTCAAGGCGACGATCGATGCGCCGGTGACGGCGCGCCTTGAAGGCAGCGCCACGGTCGAGGTGATGATCCACGCCGCACCGGGGTTGACGGTGGCTGGCACCACGGCGCGTTCGTCCGGACCGCTCGACGTGCTGACCGGGGTGACCATGCCGCATGTGCAGGCGGCCGTGAAGGGACCGCAGTGATGGTCGATCGTGGTCTGTGGGCGACGAGCCTGCCCGACTGTTCGTTTCGCGGCGCGCCGTTTCACTTCTCCGAGGATGCGGGCGACGGCGGCCGCCGGGCGATGGTGCACAAGTTCCCCGGCGCCGAGACCTGGCTGGTCGAGGACCTCGGCAAGATCGAAGCGACGTTCAGCATCGACGGCTACGTGACGTCGATGGCCGCCGCGGCGGCACTGTTCAGCGCGGCGACGACGCGCGGGCCGGGCCTGCTGGTGACGCCACTCAGCGGCGCCGTCATGGCCGTCTGCCAGCGCATCAACCGCGCCCACCGGGCCGACGAGCTCGGCCGCATCGCGGTGCGGCTGGAGCTGGTGGCGGCGCCCGACGGCGTCGGGCTGGTGACGCTGCATGTGCCGACGGTGCTGGCCAATCTCTGCGCCGCCGCCTTCGCCTCGCTGCGCTCGACGCTGTTTGCCGCCCTCGACCTTGACCCGCTGGTGCCGATGATCGAGGACTTCGCCACCACGGCGGTGCTCGACATGATCGACCGGTCGACGACGGTTTTCGACACCGTGCCGCTGCCGGCGCGCCTCAGGTCGGAAACCGGCGAAGCCATCGATCAGGCCCGTCGCGCCGCCGCCGATCCGCGCAGCGTGCGCCGCGCCTTCGGCGCCGTGACCGGCGTGCTGGCGGCGATGATCGACAGCCTTGATCCCGACCAGCAGATCGCCGCCCTCAGGACGCTGGCAACGCCGCTCGATGACCCGGAGGAGCCTTACGCCCGCTCGCGCCGGCGGGCGCGGGCGTTCCGGCGCGTCACCTATGCGGCGGTCGAGGCGGCCGCCGCCGCAGTGATCATGCGGGCAGAGGCCGTGGCCGACTGGGGTTCGCGCGCCGAGGCGCTTGCCGCCAAGGCCCGCATCCGCGCCCTGTTCGATGCCGTCATGGTGCGCGGCGGCGAAGTGCTGGCCGAAGCCGACTATGCGGCGCTGAAATCGGTGCGCGACACGGCCGTGACCTATCTCACCGATCGCCTCACCACGCTCAAGCCGGTGCTGCGCGTGCTGCTTGACGACGATCTGCCGGTGGTGACGGCCGCCTACGCCGTCTACGGCTCGCTCGGCCGTGTCGACGATCTCCTGCAGCGCAACGCCATCGGCACGCCGCTGATGATGCCGCCGCTCATCGACATTCTGGCGCCCTGATGCCCAGCGAAACCGTGACCGTGGCGGTCGGATCGGGGCGGTTCACGCGATGGTCGGCGATCGATATCGTCTATTCGGCCGACGCGGCCAGCCGGTCGGCCACGCTGGTGGCCGCCGACGTGCGCATGGTCGGCGAGCTGACGGCCAATGTGGCGCTGGGCGATCCGGCCAGCGTCGCCGCCGGCAGCACGCTGCTCATGACCGGCTTCATCGAAACGCTGGCGCCGGAAGTGGATGGCGAGGCGCACCGCCTGACCATCACCATAGCGTCGCTGGCTTCGCACGCCGCCGAGGCCTCGGCCGACCATCCGACGGGCGAGGTGCGCCGCCGGCGGCTGTCGACCATGCTCAACGAGATCGACCCGACCGGCACCAGGTGGGTGGGGCGAGACGATCAGGTCGAGGCGCTGGTGCGCATCCGTCCGGGCGAAAGCCCGTTCGAGGTGGCCGAGCGCGTTGCCCGGCGCCAGGGCGTGCTGCTGATCAGCCGGCCCGATGGCGGCGTCGACCTCGCCAAGGGGGTGCAGGGCCACCATGCAGGTCTGATCCTCGAGGGCGACGTCCACCGCGGGTTCACGCGCGGCGGCGCGACGCTGACCCTGCGTGGTCAGCCGAGCGAGGTCAGCGTGCGCGGCCAGAGCCACGAGCGGGCCGACGGCCGATCGCTCAAGATCGATCACAAGGTGAAGCTGCCCGGTGCCCGGCATCACCGGCCGCTGGTCATCTATCACGAGGGCGAGGCCAACACCGGCGCCGTCAGGACGCGCGCCGCCTGGGAGGCGCTGCGGCGCAAGGGCGCCGGCACGACGGCGACGCTGACGCTGCCGCGCTGGCGCGACGAGGGCGGCCTGATCTGGACGCCGGCCTACGACATCCCCGTCCGGGCGCCGCGGCTGCGCATCGATCAGCGCCTGGCCGTGCGGTCGGTGCATCTGCATCAGGGCGCCGAGGATGGCACGTTTGCCGTGCTGCAGCTGGTCGACCCGCGCGGCCTCGGCGGCACGGACCCCGGCGGCGCGTCTGGCAAGGAATGGGGCGGTTCGGGAGAGTGGACGGAATGAGCAACCTGCTGCGCGCCCGCGTCGTCGAGGTCGACGACGGCGGCCCTTACCAGAAAGTGACGGTCGAGGCCGGCGGCAATCAGCGCTTCACTTCGGTGCTGCGACCGCAGCCGTTCGGCTTTTCCTCGACGCCGCCGGCCGACGCCACCGGCTTCGTGCTGTTCCGCGACGGCTTGCGCGAACTGCCGCTGCTGATCGGCCTCGAGCATCCCGACCACCGGCCCCGCGCCTCGGCCGCCGGCGGCGCCGTCATCTACGGCGCTCAGGGCGAGGTGGTTTCGGTGGTCAACAAGACGGTGCGGATCGTCACGGACACGGTGGAGATCGTCGCCGGCACCATCACGCTCAAGGGCGACGTCTATGTCGGCGGCGCCGATGGTGCCCGCCGCATCGTCCTCGACGGCGACCCGGTGGTCGGCAGCGTCGTCAAGTCGACGGCAACGAGGGCGTACGGGCTATGAGCTTTCAGGTGCTGCACGTCGGCGACCGCGGCGACGCCTCGCCGACCGGCTGGGACTTCCTCTATTCGGCGGCGTCCGGCGTCTGGGATTTCGCCGCCGCCGGCCTTGATGCGCCGGGCAACGCCGGCGGCCTGTCGGCCCGCTACCCGATCGAGACGGCCATCGCCATCCAGATTTTGACCGAAGCGCGGGCGCGCGACGAGGACCGGGTGCCGGCCGAGGTGACCGACCGGCGCGGCTGGGCCGGCGACCTCTATGGGCTCGACGAGGAACGCGGCGAAGGCGAGCTCGGCTCGCGCCTGTGGACGCTGCAACATTGGCCGCGCACCGAGGCGACGCTGCGGCGGGCCGAGGCGCTGGCCGTCGAAGCGCTCGACACGCTGCGTCGCCAGGGCGTCGCCGCCAGGATCATCGCCGCCGCCGAGTGGGCCGGTGCCGACCGGCTTGATCTCGGCATCACCATCACATCGCCAGCCGGCGGCAGCTACACGCGACGATTTGCAATTCTCTGGGAGGTGGTCGGTGGCGCTCAGCATTCCCTCACTCGATAGTCTCGCCAAGGCGGTTCGCGCTGCCTTCCGGGCCGAGGCCGACGGCGTCGACGCCGAGGTGTGGCCGAACAACGCCACCATTGCCGCCAAGGTGTTCGGGCAGGGGGTGTTCGGCGCCTTCCTGCGTCTGCGCTGGCTGTACGACCAGATTTTCGCCTCGACGGCCACCGGCAGGCATCTCGACCGCCACGCCTACGAGGTCGGTCTCGCCCGCAAGTCGGCCAAATGGGCCGCTGGCTACGTCACCTGCCAGGGACTGGCCGGCGAGACGGTGCCGGCCGGCCGGCGGTTCATCCGCGAGAGCGACGGCCGCGTGTTCGTGACGACCGCCGCCGTCGAAATTCCCTCGTCCGGATCGGTGCTGCTGACCGTGCAGGCCGAAGCGCCGGGCTATCTCTACAACGCCGTCGCCGGCGCCGTGCTGGCCCGCGAAGGCGCCTATGACGAGCTGACGTCGGATGCCACCGTGGCCACCGGCGGCCTCGCCGACGGGGCCAACGCCGAGAGCGACGACGACCTGCGCGAGCGCGTGCTCGACGTCAAGCGCAACCCGCCGATGGGTGGGGCCGTGCATGACTATCGCCGCTGGGCCTGGTCGGTGACCGGTGTGCGCAAGGTGTTCGCCTCGCGCTACGACGACGACGGCTCGCGCATCGCCGTGGTGGTGCTGGGGCAGGGGCGCGGCACCACGGCACTGCCCTCGCCAACGCTGATCGCCGCCGTGCAGGACGTCATCGACGAAGAGCGGCCGCTGGCGGCCAAGGTGACCGTGACGGCGCCGGTTGCCAAAGTGATCAACGTGACGATCGCCGCCCTTGATCCCGCCTCGACCGCCGTTCGGGACGAGATCGCCCGCGAGCTCGATGATCTGTTCTACGAGCGGGCCACGGTGGTGCTGCCCGACGATCTGCCCAGCTTCCCGCGCGCCTGGCTGGAAAGCGCCATCGACAACGCCGCCGGCGAGGTGCGCCACACGCTGGTGGCGCCGGGCGGCGATGTGGCGCTGTCGGTCGGCGACTATCCCATTCTCGGCACGGTGACGATCAGCTCATGAGCTACGTCTGCACGGCCCTTGGCGAGACGCCGCCCGACTGCTCGGACGCCGAATCGACACCCAGCCGCGCCACCATCGGTGGCCAGCTGCTGCGCATGCTGCCGCGCGGTCCCCTGTGGGACTTTCGCGAGCAGGTGATGCAACCCGCTTTCTGGCGCGGCGCCGCCGAGGCGCTGGCCATCTGGTACGCCCGCGCCACCGAAGTGACGCTGGCCTCGACCGTGGTGACCGCCCCGGCCGAGTTCCTCGACGACTGGGAAACCGAGCTTGGCGTGCCCGGCCCCTGCATGCAGCCGCTCGTCGACAACCAGGTCCGGCGCAAGCGCCTGCGCATTGCCCGCCAGCCGGGCGGCGCCACGGCGGCCTATTTCATCTGCCTCGCCAGCCGCTACGGCTACATGATCGACATCGACGACGATCTGCCGCCGTTCGAGTGCGCCGCCTCGGAGTGTGGCCGCCATGGCCTCGGCGATGACGAGGACCTGTTCATCGTCACCGCGCTCACCACCGACGACATCATCTGGATGCAGTGCGGCGCTTCCGAGCTCGGCACCATCGGCCTCGGCGCCTTCCCGGTGGCCGAAGATCTCGAATGCATCATCCGCCGCAACAAGCCGGCGCACACCAACGTCTGGTTCCGCTACGCCCGGCCGACCGCCGACAGCGACCTGATCACCCTCGACCAGACCGACATCACCATCGATACGGAGCCTGTGGAAATATGAGGATCGTCCCGCCCATCAAGTACCCTGCCGCCTCGGACGCCACGCAGTATCGCGACGCCAACGCCACGACCCAGCAGCGCGGATCGTGGGTGCCGGCCGAGTTCTTCAACTCGGTCAACGCCGAACTGGTCGCCGTCATCGCCGCCGCCGGCCTGACGCCGGCGTCAGCCGATCTGACACAGCTGTTGCAAGCCATCCAGCAGCTGTCGACCGGGGCCGTGTCGCCGTCCGGAGCCGTCATGGCCTTCGCTCGGTCGACGGCGCCGGCCGGCTGGCTCAACTGCGACGGCGCCGCCATCAGCCGCACCACCTTCGCCAATCTGTTCTCAGCCATCGGTGTGACCTATGGGGCGGGCGACGGTTCGACCACCTTCAATGTGCCGGACCTGCGCGGCGAGTTCGTGCGCGGCTGGGACGATGGTCGTGGCGTCGATGCCGATCGCGCCATCGGCACGGCGCAGGCCGATCTGCTCAAGTCGCATACCCACCGGCTGCGTCTTGGCGGCGCCATTCAGACCGGTTCGTGGGTGCTCGAAGGCCCGCGTCAGGATGGCACGTTCGAGGACGACTTCGGCTGGGGCGTCGAGGCGACGGGCGGCGCCGAAACGCGGCCGCGCAACGTGGCCTTGCTCTACTGCATCAAGACCTGAGGCGATCATGACCGGCAGGAACTTCCCCTACAATGGCGCGGCGGCCAATGACGGCTCGGGCGCCACGCTGCGCGACGCCACCACGGCCTACAATGTCGCCCTCGGCGAACTCTACGACGGGCTGGCGCTGCTGCGCGCGGCGCGGGTGGTCAGCGACCAGCTGGCCGTGGCGCCGGCATCGCCGGCCGTTGGCGCCGCCTATCTGGTGGCGGCTGGCCCAACCGGCGTCTGGGCCGGTCACGCCGGCGCCATCGCCGTCTACGAGGGCACGGGTTGGACCTACGTCACGCCCGGCGAAGGCCTGCTGGCCTGGATCGTCGCCAGCTGGCAACTGCGCGTCTACAAGGGCGGCCAGTGGGTGACACTCATGGCCATCGGTGCCGACGACAGGCTGACGGTGCTCGCCGGTCTGACGCTCGCTGCCAACCAGGCGATCTGCACCGACAGTTACGGCAAGCTGATGCAGACCACGGCGACGACCTTCGGCAAGTCGCTGCTGGCCATGGCCAGCGCGGCCGCGCTTCGGACGGAGCTCTCGGCCCAGCCGGTCGATGCCACGCTGACGGCGCTCGCCGGCCTGACGACGGCCGCCGACCGGCTGATCTACGCCACCGGCCCGGATGCCTTCGCCATCAGCCCGCTTTCGTCCTACATGCGGACGCTGCTGGCGGCACCGAGCAAATCCAGTGCCCGCTACAATCTCGGCTTCCGCGCCAACGTGCCCAAGCGCAACAAGGTGACCGGGTCATCCTGGCTCACCTCAACGACGCCGGCCGACAACAACTGGTTTGCCATCTGCTGGGCCGCCGAGCTCGGCCTCTATTGCGCCATCGCCCAGACCGGCAGCGGCAACTGCGTCATGACCTCACCCGATGGCGTCAACTGGACCGCCCGGACCAGTGCCGCCGACAACAGCTGGGCCGGCCTTTGCTGGGCGCCCGAACTCGGCCTGTTCGTCGCCGTCGGCGGCAGCGGCACCGGCAATCGCGTCATGACCTCGCCCGATGGCATCAACTGGACGCTCCGGACGAGCGCCGCCGACAACAGCTGGCGATCGGTTTGCTGGGCCGCCGAGCTTGGCCTGCTGGTGGCCGTCGCCATCACCGGCAGCGGCAACCGCGTCATGACCTCGCCGGACGGCATCAACTGGACCACCCGCGCCAGCGCCGCCGACTACTCCTGGTCCGGCGTCTGCTGGTCAGCCGAACTCAGCCTCCTGGTGGCCGTTGCCAGTGACGTCCACAGCAACCCGGTGATGACGTCGCCCGACGGCATCACCTGGACCACGCGCATCGCCACCTCCAACACCTGGTATGGCGTCTGCTGGGCGGCCGAGCTCGGACTGTTCATGGCAGTTGCCAACTCCGGCACCGGCAACCGCGTCATGACCTCGCCCGACGGCATCACCTGGACCACCCGCGCCAGCGCCGCCGACAACGGCTGGGTCGGCATTTGCTGGGCAGCGGAGATCGGGCTGGCTGTCCCCGTCGCGATTACCGGCACCGGCAACCGGGTGATGACCTCGCCGGACGGCATCAACTGGACGCTCCGCACCAGCGCCGCCGACAACGGCTGGCGGGCCGTCTGCTGGGCGCCAGAACCCGGCCTGCTTGCCGCCGTCGCCAACTCGGGAACCGGCAACCGCGCCATGACGTCGGTGTCGGCCCATGCCCTTACCTATAGGAGTGCCTGACCATGCCCGCCTTTGTTGCCGTCTGCTGGTCGCCGAAGTACGGCTTCCTGGTCCCCGTTGGCGACAGCGGGATCATTACGCCCGTTATGACGCAGGCCGATCCCCACGATCCCGCTGCTGCCAAGGACGGCGACAGCGCCCCCCGCGTCGCGGGGCCACTCTCCATCCCCGCCATCAGCTACAGGAGACCGAGATCATGACTGCTTTTGCCATTGGCGACACCGTGTTGCGACGTGAAGACCGCCCGGAACGACGCGCCACCGTGCTTGAGATCGACACCGGCACCGACGAGACCATCTACCGGCTGGCTTACGCCGAAGGCGGGGAAGGCTGGTGGCCGGAATTGGCGCTGGAGCACAGCTGATCGGAAGCTGCCTCCTGCCAGAATGTCGACAGTTGTTCGCCGTATGTTCTCATGCGATCCTGAGGCATGGACGACACGCCGATCAACACCATCGATGACGCTGAACTGCACGGTTGGCCCTGGCTGGAGCTGCAATGCGACTGCCAGACAACCTTGATGCCATTCGAACTGCTGCGATCGCGGCAACGCTATCGCCGGCTCAATGAGATCGTGCCGCGCTTGCGCTGCCAGTCCTGCGGTCGCCGCCCGCAATACGTCGGTCTGTTTCGGATGGCTGGCCAGCACCCCGTGAGGGTTCCGCTGAAGGCTCAACTCCGTGACGGTCTCCAACCGGCTGCACGTGCTTCATCGACGGTGCAGAACCATCGCTCGCCTTGAGCCTTGGAGATGACGGTGCTGCGATAGAACTCGCCGCCGGGCAGGTGGTAGATGCGTTCTCCGTCGGCGGTGATGTTGCCTTTGATCTGACAACCCGACGCCGAAGACGTGACTTCGTAGAGGCCGGCGATCAGACCGAGAATGGCAAAGAAGCTTAAGAGGCGGACGATCGCCATGTGAGATCTCCATGGGTTGCGGCGTTAAGCCTTGCACCTTGAGATCGAGAAGTCGTTACGAAGGCCAATCGCATTTTATCGACCTGAAGCCCGCTTCGGCGGGTTTTTTGTTGCCTGAAGGAAAGGAACTCACATGACCTGTCAGCTTGGCTCGGCGAGCCGCCTGAAACTCGCCGGTGTGCATCCGCGTCTCGTCGCTGTCGTCGAACGCGCCATCGCCTTGACGCCGCAGGACTTCGCCGTCACCGACGGCGTGCGGTCACTTGCCCGTCAGAAGCAGCTCGTCGCGGCCGGCAAGAGCAAGACGATGCAGTCGATGCACCTCCGGCAGGCGGACGGCTTCGGCCACGCCGTCGACCTGGTGCCGTGGGCAGGTGGCGCGCCCCGCTGGGACTGGACGCTGATCCGCCCCGTGGTGCTCACCGTCCGGCAGGCGGCGATCGAACTCGGCGTGCCGCTCGTCTGGGGTTCGGTGTGGGACCGCCGGCTCAACGATCTCCCCGGCGATCTCGACGGCCTCAACGCCGCGATCGAAGCCTACAAGGCGCGCCACCCCGGTCCCGACTTTCTCGACGGGCCGCACTACCAGATGGCGTGAGCGATCCGCCGGCGAAACGGCCGCCCGGCATGCCGCCACGCGCCAGCTCGGCCGGCTGCACCTCCGAATGACCGAACCCCGCTTCAAGCGGTTTTTTGATGCCCGGATGGTCCGGGCAGGAAAGGAAGACTGACATGGGCATCGTGACCTTCGTCCAGGACAACTGGGCCGCCATCCTCGCCGCCGGGATCGCCATCGAACGGGCAGTCTACTACGTCGCCAAGCTGACGCCGACCAAGGCCGACGACGCCTTCGTCGCCAAGGTCGAAACGGCGCTGGCCTCGCTCGGCGTCAAGATGGACCACTGACGGCCATGTGGCAGAAACTCATCGCGGCGGCGGGGCAGGTCCTCGCCGCCGTACTCGCCGCGCTGTTCGACCGCCTTGAGGCGCGGGCCGACCAGCGCCGGCTTGGCGCCGCCGAAGCAGCGACCAGGACCACCAAAGCCATCGGAGACATGAGCGATGAAGTGCGCGCTGCCGATCACGCTGCCCATGATGGCGCTCGCGGGGTGCGTGACCGCCTCAGGGCCGATCTCGACGCCGGCGCTGACCGGCACCACGACTGAGGTCCGGACCATCGTCCGGCGCGTCTGCGCCGAAACGATGACCGACAACACCCGGCGGGCGGTGCTCGCCGAACTCGACACCCTCGACGCGGCCGGCCTTATTGGCCGCGTCGACACCATCGCGACGGAACTCGAACGCTTCGACAAGGCGGCACGTGCCTGCAGGGGGAACTGATGGACGATACCCGCGATAAGGTGATCGCGCTCGAAGTCAAAGTGGAGCAGCTTTCCGAGACCGTCGAACGGCTCGCGTCGGCGATCGAACGTCTGACCAGCCTCCTCGATCAGGCCAAGGGCGCCAAGTGGGCGATCGGCCTGATGCTGTTTGCAGGCGGCGTGGTGTCAAGCTACTTGCCGACGGTGATCCGGTGGGTGGCGGCGATGAAGTAGGTCGCACCTACGCGCCTTCCCGCCCGACCTTGGTCGGGTGCTCCTTGCCGCATCAACGGTGAGGCTTCAGGGCCACCAAGCCCTTCCACAGTGGGTCCATCCGCCAAGATTTCCCCACTCAGTCCCGCGAACAAGACCGCTCACCGTGCGCTGCGCAGGCGCGCCGGCGAGTCTGCACAAGACGGGACGACCAACAACCATGGATAATGCGTATCGCCGGGTGGAACCCATTTCCCCGCCCGCACCCTACATCGGTGGCAAGAAGCAACTAGCAGCCCGTCTCGCGGCGCTGATCGCCCGCATCCCGCACACGACCTATGCCGAGCCGTTCGTCGGCATGGGCGGCGTGTTCTTCCGCCGCCGGCAGGCGCCAAGTGCCGAAGTCATCAACGACCGATCGGGCGACGTCGCCAACCTGTTCCGCATTCTGCAGCGCCACTACGTGCCGCTGATGGACATGCTGCGCTTCCAGCTGACTTCGCGCGCCGAGTTCGACCGCCTGATCCGAACCGAGCCGACGACGCTGACGGATCTCGAACGCGCCGCGCGCTTCCTCTATCTCCAGCGCTGCGCTTTCGGCGGCAAAGTGGTCGGCCGCACCTTCGGCGTGTCGCCCGCAACGCCCGGACGTTTCGACGTCACCAAGCTCGGGCCGATGCTGGCAGACATCTCCGAGCGGCTCGCTGGCGTTGTCATCGAGAACCTCGCCTACGCCGACTTCATCCGGCGCTACGACTCTCCCGGCACGCTGTTCTACCTCGACCCGCCGTATTTCGGTTCGGAGCGGGACTACGGCGCCGACGCCTTCGCGCGGGCGGACTTCGAACGGATCGCCGAGATTCTCGCGGGGATCAAAGGCACGTTCGTCCTGTCGATAAACGACACGCCGGAGATCCGGGCGACATTCGCAGCGTTCGAGATGGAGGATGTAACGCTGAAGTACACGATCGGCGCGGGCGAGCCGGTCGGGGCGAGAGAGTTGATTATCACCAAAATGGGGATGATCAATGAAGAGCCGAAGCAGGGAGAACTGCTGTAGGCACGCAGGACTGAGCAAATTGAGGTTTGTCGTAGCCATGGGGCCGGGTGCCGGGATCAACGATCCAGCCCATCAACGTTGCCTTTGCGCCAATGTCGGTCACCCAACGATTTGTGCAACACCATCACGGAGGTGGCGGTGCGTCGGTCAGAAGTCAAATGGGTCGCGCTCCCGCAGCCCTAGCCACACTTCAAGGTGGCGCCGCAACGTGTTTAGGGCATCAGTATATTTCGGGAACGCCACCGGATCGATCTGGTCGCATCGGGCTTTGGCCGTATCGATGCCAATGAAATTTTCGACGGTTTCCCGGTTGAACGTGTTGTGGGGCGTCTTGACCCTGTCCCCAAAAGAATAGCTCGTGCCACGACTCATCATCCTGCTTGCCATGGCCGCGAAGCTCTCGTCAGTTCTGATTGCGTCCTCCACCCATGTCTGCGGCTCGTCAAGTGATCCCGAGTAATCACGCCAACGGTACAACAGCGAAATGAGGTCAGGCTCGGCGATCAACCGGCTCGGCTCTGTTGCTCGGACCCGTATCTGCCGCAGCCACTCCGTCTTCATCGCCTCTACCGTCGCCACGTTGAGTGCCGGATCGAAGTTGTCCCTTTTTCCCTCATCGCAGTCTGCTGGATCGTTCAGATGAATCAGCATCGACGCGACCGACAGCGCCTCGCTCTGCTCTAGTGCCTCGATTGCCAATCTGCCGCGCGCATCCTCCGGAACACGCTTCAGGAACCAACTCGTCGCCCGCCAAGCCGATACCCAAGGCGAGTTGAACGGACCGGCATCTCGCGTACCAGCCAGCTTCTGCCCAATCTCGTACATTGCCGGCAGCAGTACCGCTGCATTCTCCACGGGCAGGCGGTCAACTGACTCGTCACATCTCGCAGCGAGCGAGTGAAGCAAGCCGTTTGACTCGATGTCAGCTATCGCAGCTATCAGCCGATTCCTGTCGTCTGTGGCGGACAAGAAACTCACGAACCCGCTCTCGGACAGCTCGCCCAAGGTTGTCTGTAGTTCGAAAAAACACGGAAAATAGCGGGGGGAGCACGCGCGTTTAGCGCCAAGCCACTTCTGATACCAGCCATCGCCATAACGAGTGCCGCCAAAGGCCCATCCCAAAGCTGGAAAGAGCTCCTTTAGCGTATCCTTGGCCCAAGCACGGCGTTCTTCAGGTAACGCCTCTAGCAGCCGTTCAGCCGCCGCGCGGTCTGCATCTGTCCGCCCGTCACCATCAAAACGCCTAGATTGGAGAACGAGGTCACGCTCTCGAAACAGAGCCTCGTGCAGGTCGGGCTCAAAAACCCGAAGAGTCTCAAGCGCGAAGAAATCTATGATATTCACCTCGAATGCATTTTTCGTGGCGTGCAGCGGCAGGTGTAAGGCGATCGAAGAGATCAGACGTCGCGTGTCCCGCAAGTTGCGCAAGCGCGGCTGGATGCACCCGACGAGTACGTTGCCCCAGCGAGTGGGATCGAAACCATTCTCCTGGGTCGCATACGCACTTGCCAGAGCCGAAAGCTCCTCGCCAAAAATGCGGTGCACGACAGAAGTCGGAACTGCCGGCAGGTCGAAGTTCGTTTGAACCACCTTTTCGAGAAAGGCTCGCCCGTCACCGTCAGCGACCGGATCAAGGGCTCGCTCGACAATGCTGGGCTGGAAGAGCAGCACGAAGACAATGTTCGGAAGGTTGGCATTTGCCTTTACCTGCCGAAGGAGCATCCGGATTTGCTCGGGTTCGAGGCGGTCGATATCGTCGACAAAGACGACAAGCGGACGGCTGAGTCCCCGCAGACTGTTCTCCAGTGCACGGCGAACCTTGTCTAGTGGCTCGTTAGTCCGATCGCGTCCGAGGTGCGTTAGGACGGTTCCGATAGCTGAAACTATCACGGAAACGACAGCCAGAACCGCCGCAACCTTCGCCACCGTTGGCAGAGCGAACCCGATTGCTGATGCGATTGCAATTACCGAGGTGTTCAAGAGTACTGAAGAAATGAGCGGTGTCGATCCACTTGCCTTCTTTAGCGGTGCGGCTGCGCCAGTGAGAATGGCACCATACCGACGCAATGCCGAAGCACGGGCTGCGGCGTCTGCCGAATACTCGCCTCCCAGATTATTCGCGATCTCACTAAAGAGCGCCCGCGCAATAGACTCGCTGTCACCCCATTGCCAGGGGTTGAAGTCAACCCAACTCGCGCTTCCCTTTTCTGCTTCCAGCCTCTCTGTTACTAGGTTCTTGAGAGACGACTTGCCAAAGCCCCATCCTCCACGAATTGCGAAGACGCGACCTTCCTGCAGATTGAGTTCGGAAAGCACGCGGGCGATGTGCCCCGCAAAATCCGCCCTCCGTAACTGATCCTGCGCCGCGCTGCGGATAGGCGCCTCTGCGCCGATTCCGTTGGCTAACTCCATCGTTGCACCGAGCCTCGCCCGTCGACGTGTGAACCATGCCAAGAAGCTCAGATTCGCCCAGAGTTTGCGTGCCCTGTTCTTGATCCAGTCCATAGCCATTTCTTGGCCACTCCACGTTTTAAGTTTGCTGCGCCATAATGTTAGGCTGTCGCTCACGATGCGACGCAGTCTGATGCCGAGCGAACAACAACAGGTCTGCTCGCCCGAGTTTCCTCGCCGCCGTCCGGAACGGTGATCTGAAGTGTTAGACTGGTTCGATATAATGCGACACCAGCTAAGCGTGCCTTGG
>CALMMQ010000015.1 GCA_937868725.1 uncultured Pleomorphomonas sp. | reverse complement strand
CGTCATGCCCGATAGGCGCAAGGCGCCGGTGAAGGTTGTTGTCTTCCAATGGCCACGTCCTGATGGAGAACCGCAACGGTCTCGTCGTCGATGCCGAGACGCCCCCGGCTGCGGCCATGCCTAGCGGATAGAGGCTGCCGAGATGATCAAGGGCGTCACGTCCGCCTCGGGCAAATGGCACGTCACGGTCTAGGCCGATCGCGACTTCGTCGAAGACCTCCGCGAACTCGGCGCGACGCCGCATGTGGCCCAGAACACGGCGGGCCGACGATCGGCGGTCGACGGCAGGACGACACGGCACCCGGGCTACGCGGCGAGTATCAGGGTGAGGAAGCGGATCGAAGAAGTGTTCGGCTGGATCAAGGGTCCGGCCGATCCGCTTCCCCAAAACGCCGGGCACCCGACACCGGCAAGGCCCTTGCCGTCGCTCCAAGGCGCAAAAGCCATGGCGTTTCTGCGGCATGGACGGTGCAAGTCGGTACCCGGCGGTCGCTCAGGCCACGGCCGATCGGTGCGGCAGTATCGTTCACGCCCCGATCAGCTGGAAGACTTCCCCAGCGGTCGGAGCGGCGTCTGACGCGCCCCGGCGGGTGCAGGCCAGCGCACCGCAAGCGGCGGCAAAGCGCACCGCCTCGATCAGTGGTCGCCCATTGGCGAGCGCGAAGGCCAGACCACCATTGAAGCAATCGCCGGCAGCCAGCGTATCGACCGGCACGATCGGGAACGGCGGCACGTGCAGATCGATATCGTTCGAGCGCACATAGACGCCACGACCGCCCATTTTGACGATGGCGGTGGCGATCCCGAGAGCGTTGATCCGCTGGGCGGCGGCGCGAGCGGCCTCGAGATCGACAGGCAAGATGCCGACCAACGCTTCGGTTTCGATCTCGTTGGGCGTGGTGATGTCGAATGCCGACAGTTCCTCGCCGGTCAACCGCACTGGCGGCACGGGAGCCGGGTCGAGCACGGCCAGACCGCCGTGCGACCGGACCAGCCGAGCGGCGGCCAGCGATGGCGCCAACGGCGTTTCGAGCTGGGTGAGCAGCACCTTGGCAGCGCTCAGCTGCGGTCGGGCCGCTGCGATTTGAGCCTCGTCGACAAAACGATTGGCCCCGGGGATGACGGTGATGGCATTTTCACCCCGAGCATCGATGCCGATGACGGCAATGCCGGTGGACTGTGCCGCATCGACGTGGAGATGGTCGGTGGCGAGACCGTTACGAACGAGATTGGCGGTCACAAAATCGCCAAAGGGATCGCTGCCGATCCGGCCGATGTAGCAGACCGCCGCGCCAAGCCGCCGGGTGGCAATCGCCTGGTTGGCGCCCTTGCCGCCCTGGACCATGATGTAGCGATCACCTGTCAGGGATTCGCCGGGGCGCGGCGCGCGCTCGGCGTAGGTGATGACGTCGCAGTTGATGCTGCCGATGACGACGACGGACAAGGCGCCCCCCCTTACGTGTGGGAAAAGGCGTCCCGGACCGCCATCTGGTCCGGGACGCATCCGGTCACTTGTAATCGCGCGACCAGAGGTTTTCGGTGGTCTTGATGGTGGCCGGCGTCACGACACGGCCCTTGGCGAGACAGCCATCGGCGCTGCACTTGGGGTCTTCGCCCTTCTTGAGAGCGATCGCCACACGCACCGCCTCACGGGCCTGCGCCAGGGCGTCCCAAGTGGTCGACACGTCGATGTAGCCCTTCTCCATCGGTTCGATGGCGGCGGTGAGCAGGTCGGCCGTGGCCAGCCACATGTGCTTGGGATTACCGGCCGGCGCCCACTTGCCGGCCTTTTCGAGCGCGGCCTGGATCGAGGGGAAGGCGAAATCGCTTTCGGCGTAGACACAGTTGGCGTCGGGGCGGGCCGACAGGGCGTTGGACAGGCCCGACAGGAACAGTTCCGGGTTCCACTCGGTCGGCACCTTCAGGATGGTATCGATGCCGCCGATTTCCTTGGTGGCATCTTCCCAGCCCTTGGTGCGGTTGAGGGCGTTGGAGTCGGTCAGCGATCCCTCGAGCAGAATGCACTTGCCGGCGACGCCCTTGGCCTTGAGCAGCTTGGCGAACTCGATGCCGGTCGAGTAGGCCTCATGGTAGCTGTCGCCACCGACATGGGCGCTCGGCTGTTCACCGGACGAGGCGCGGTCGAAGGTGATGAACGGGATATTGGCTTCCTTGGCCGAGGTAATCGAGGCGCCGATCGAACCGGCATCCTTGGTGCGGGCGATGATGACGTCGACGCCAGCGGTGATCAGGTCTTCGATGTTGGCGGCCTGACGGCTCGGATCGCCGTTGGCGACGTTGAACACCCACTTGATGTCGAAGCCGGCGGCGGCGCCCTGGGTCTTGCCTTCGGCCTGCATGTAATCCTGCCAGGCGGTCTGGAGCGTCGAGTCCTTGGAGTCGAGCGAGAAGCCGAACGTCACCGGCTGGGCCGCCTCAGCGGCCCCCGACAGCAGCGTCACCGCTATGGCGGCAAAAGCGAACTTGAGTTTCAGCATGGTTTCCTCCGATAGTCTGCTCGCAGACGGCAGGGGCCGGTATGCCGGCGCCTCAAGCGGCACCATGCCTTCGCGAGCAGCGGTCCTCACGTTGTTTGCTGGGCGCCGGTAGGGGGAGCTCAGCCGTCGATGATCAGTTTGCGACGGCTGGCGAGCAGCTTGGTGCGGATGGCATCGGCGTACATGGCGACGAAGATCACCACGCCGCCGACCAGGCGGTAGGAGTAGGGGTCGGCCCCGAGATGAGTGAGGCCGTTGCGGATGAACTCGAACAGCGCCGCCCCCAGGGGAATGCCGACCAGAAGATTGCCGCGCCCCCCGGTCAGACTGATGCCGCCAACGACGATCACCGCCAGAGCGTTGAACTCGGCCCCCTGTCCAAGGAAGGCGGTGACGGCGCCAAGCTGCAGCGCCGTCATCGTGCCGGCCACCGCCGCCATGAGGCCGGAGATGACGAAACTCTGGAAGACAACCCGATCGACCGGCAGGCCGACCTTGTTGGCAGCCACGACATCATTGCCGATGGCCGTCAGCACACGGCCGAATGGCCGCCGCGTATGCAGATAATGGAAGCCGACGATGACCAGCGCGCCGAACAGAATATCGAGATAGACGGGGCCGACGGCGATATTGCCGCTGGCACGCGTCGCTTCGGGCAATTGCAGCATCACCGAGTTGGTGAGCTGCAGACCGAGGCCGCGAAAGGCAATCATCGAGCCGAGCGTGGTGATCAGCGGGTCGACGCCGAAGCGGGCGACCAGTACGCCATTGACGGCGCCGCAGACCACGCCCACCAGCAACGTCAGCGCGCAGGCGGCGAGCGGTCCAAAACCGTAGTCGCGCATGGCGATGACGCCGATCGACGTTGACAGGAAGGCCACAGAGCCGACGGAAATGTCGATCTTGCCGGTCATGACCACCAGCGCCATGCCGACCGACATGACAGCGAGGGGGGTCATGGAATGAATGACGCCGAACACGTTGCCGACGCTGAGAAAGTTGTCCGTAGCCACGGAAAACAGCGCAAACGTCAGCGCCAGGACGATGAAGAAGCCCCTGTCGGCCAGAAACTGCCGGAATGATGGATGCTTGCGGACGGCCATCGGTTCCTCCCGTCGGGTGTCGGCGCCTGATGATCGGCGCGACGCCCCAGTTTTTCGACTGAGGATCGGCGCCCCCCCGACGCCGGTCCCGGATGTTGGTTCAGGCCACGGCCCGCATCAAATCGTCCTCGCTCGCCGTCGGCGGCAGATCGTCGATGATCTGGCCCCGCGACATCACGAGGTAGCGGTCGGCGACGCGCATCAGTTCGCCGAGTTCGGACGAGACAAACAGGACGGCGCAACCGGACTGGGCCAGCTCGACCACCAGCTTGAGGATGTCGGTCTTGGCACTGACGTCGAGGCCACGGGTCGGCTCGTCGAGCAGAAACAGCCGCGGCTGCACGGCCAGCCAGCGCCCCAGCACCACTTTCTGCTGGTTACCACCCGACAAGGTGCCGATAGCCTGCTGCGGCCCCGACGCCTTGACCGACAAACGGTTCATGGTTTCGCAAGCCAGCTTCTCGGCCCGGCGGCCATCGATGACCCCAAGCGCGCTCGACAGATGCCCGAGGTTGGGCAGGGCAACGTTGTCGGTGATCGATTGTGGCGCGACGATGCCCTCACCGCGGCGGTCCTCGGTGACGAGACCGGCGAAGCCGCACAGTTCCGTCGGTGTGACGCTGCGCCCCTGGCCATCGCCGAACCAGGTAATGCGGCCGTCGTCGATGGGGTCGAGGCCCATCAGGGCGCGGATGAGTTCGGTGCGCCCCGAGCCGAGCAGCCCCCACAGTCCGACGATCTCGCCAGGACGCAGCGACAGGGCGACGTCACGCAAGGCGCCGGAACGCGACAGACCCGACACCTCGACCAAGGCCGATGCCGACGAGGGCGTCGGCGGCCGCAGCCGTCCGGCCTCCTCGGTCGGGCCCAGCATCAGGCGGACAACGTCGGCGGCGGTGACCTCGGCGATGGCGTTGTCGGACACCGTGGTGCCGTCGCGCATGACCGTGACGCGGTCGCAGACGGCAAAGATCTCGTCGAGAAAGTGGGTGATGTAGATGACGGCGGCTCCAGCCTGGCGCAGCGAACGCACCACCTCGAACAGGCGATGGCGTTCGCGGTCGGTCAGGGATGACGTCGGTTCGTCGAAGATGATGACCTTGGGATTGCGCCGCAGGGCGCGGGCGATTTCGATCAGCTGGCGGTCGCCGGTGCCCAGTTGCTCCACCGGCATGTCCGGTTCGATCCGGGCGCCAACAAGGTCGAGCAGGCGTGTCGCTTCGGCCCGCATGCGACGGGTGTCGGTGAGCTGGCTGGCCATGGGGAAGTCATCGATGAAGATGTTTTCCGCCACGGTCATCGTGCCGAACATGGTCAGTTCCTGGTGGACGAAGGCAATGCCGGCCGCTTTGGAATCGCGCGGCGACTGAAAGGCGACGGTTGCGCCAGATAGCTCGATGGTGCCGCCGTTGGGGCTGATGACGCCGCCGAGGACGTTCATCAGCGTCGACTTGCCGGCACCGTTGGCACCCATCAGCGCCATCACTTCACCGGGGCGAACGGTCAGCCGCGCCTTGGTGAGCGCGATCACGCCGGGAAAGTGCTTGTCGATGTCCGTCATGCAAAGGATCGGCTCGGACGATGTGGCCATGATCAGTGCCTCCAGCGGTGCTCGGCGGCCACGAAGGCGACGATGACGGCGCCCTTGATGACCAAACCGACGTAGAACGACACGCCGGCAAGATTCATGACATTGGACAGGACGGTGATCAGGATGGCCCCGAACACGGCGCCGTAGGCCCGTCCGACGCCGCCAAAGGTGCTGACGCCGCCCACGACGCATGCGGCAATGATGTCGAGCGTCAGCGCGTCGGCGCCCATGTTGGCCGATGCCGAACCAAGGCGGGCGGTCAGCAGTACGGCGGTAACGCCAGCCATCAAGCCGGCCGCCAGATAGGCGCCAGCGATGACACGGTCGACCGGCACGCGGCCGATGCGGGCGGCGCGGGGATTGAGCCCGACGGTGTACAGCCAGCGGCCGGGCACGCAGCGCTGCATGACGAACGAGGCGATGACGGTGAACAGCACCATGGCGAACACGCCCACCGGAATACCGAACGGCTTGGCCAGCAGGGTGTGCGTGTAGCTGGGCGGCAGCCCCGTGATGCTGACCGAGTTGGTGATCCAGATGCAGGTGCCGGACACGACGGTCATGGTCGAAAGCGTTACCACGAAGGGGATCATCTTCAACCGAGCCACCGCCACGGCATTGACAGCGCCAAGGGCCAGGCCGACTGCCAGCATGACCACCGGTCCGATGGCGGCGCTGCCGGTGGAGCGCATGGCCATGGTTCCGAGCACGGCAGCGAGCGCCATGTTGGCGGGCATCGACAGATCGATGCCGCCGGTGATCAGCACGCCGGTCATGCCAATGGCCAGGAGGCCGAGGATCGATGCCTGCAGCAGGATGTTGATGATGTTGTTGAGGCGGAAAAAGTTGGGCATGTAGGCCCACATCACGGTCAGCAGGGTCGCGACAAGCACCAGCAGGATCAGTGATGGCAAGTATTGCCTCAGGCGCAATCGTGGCGCCGGCAGCGTTGGATCAGCTTGCACGCTCATCGTTCCTCCCGAAGACCGACAATGTTGAAACCGTGCTCGATGGCGCCAGAATGAAACGTTATACGCTCGCCTTGTCAATACATATTTTCCTGTAGCCGCCGGCGCGAACGGCTGGACGGCTGGCGATGGCGGCAGATTGCCAACGCCGGCGACAGCCGGAGCGCCGCCCGGCCTGCAGCAGCGTACTATCTTTGATTGTACTGACGATGGCCGCTTGGCGGCCGAGAGCGCGCGCTCTCCGATGCGACGCGAGGCCGCGCCCTCAGCGCCCCGGCGCGTCGAGGCAAGGCGGCATGGTCGAATGCCGCAACATGATGTCGGCCGGGAAGAGCACATGCGGCTGGCCGCTGCGTTCGCCTTCGATCTGCGCTACCAACTGACGCAGCCCCTCGCGGCCGATCTGGTCCGCCGGCTGACGGATGGCGCTGATGAATGGCGGCACCAGCGTCAGCCATTCGAAGTCGTCGAAGGCCAGAAGCGACAAGTCATCGGGCACCGCCAATGACAGGGCGTTGATGGCCTTGAGCGCGCCAATGGTGATCGGATTCGAACCGGTAAACAGTGCTGTATAGGATCGGTCGGCGAGAAGTTCATGCAATGTCGCTCGCGCTTCGTCGACAGTCACGCCCACAGCGACAGTGGTACTTTCGAGACAGGAAAACTCGGTTCTCGCTCGCTCAAATCCCGCAATGCGCTCACGCGTATTGCAGGTACTCAGTGAGTTGACCGCAAACAACACGCGCTTGTGACCGAGCGCGAACAGATATTTTGCACCCTGATAGGTCGCATCTTCACCGTCGATCGTCACGGTGGCGCAGCTATAGGTCGGCTCGACGCGGTCCATGATAACCGCCGGCAGCGTCACGCCCAGGCTGGCGATGGGGTCGGCGCGCGTCTGCAGCGGCGGGATGACGGCGATGCCGTCGACCCGGCGCTCGACCAAGGCCCGGATGCGCTCGTCGGCCCGCGCCGGATTCTCTCCCGTCGTCATGATCATCACCGTGTAGCCAGCCACCGAGGCAGCCGCTTCAAACGCCTCGATCAGTTCGGCAAAGAAGGTGTTTCTGAGGTCGGGAACTACGACGCCGATGGTGCGCGTGGCGCGTCGACGCAGACCAGCGGCCACCATGTTGTGGGCGTAACCAAGCTTGAGACAAGCCTCATTGACCCGATTGCGCAGCGCCACCGCAACCCCTGGATGGTTGTTGAGCACCTTGGAAACGGTACCCAGAGATACCTCCGCCAGTTGGGCAACGTCCTTCATCGTAGGAACTTTATCGCGGGTGATCAATTTGGCCTTGCCTTTTCGTGCGTGAAAGGTTTCATTCTTGATACAGCGCCAAGGTGAGCCGTCAAGACCGCGTTCCGTGCCGACCAGTGGCAACTACGCGACCAGGAGTCGGCCGGCCGCTATCGGACACCAAGAGCGCCTGACTGACAACTGGGCGAGGAAAAATGCTACACCTCACTGAAGCTCCGGAGCCGGCCGTCCTGAGTGTCGCCGACGATGAAATTCTACTGGTCACCAACGCCGACCTCCGGGAGACGGCCAACATCAAAGCCTGGCCGGTGGCGGCCGATTTCGAGCAGCGGCTGGTTGCCGCGCTGCGCGATCGCTTCGGCAAGCGCCTGCGCCGAGCCCACCCCATCGACGCGCAGCGCGGGCACGGCTTCATCGCCAGCCAGAAGGAAGGCAACGCCATCCTCGCCCGGGTGCCGGCTGACGCCCCGATCATCGTGCTCGTGACCACCTGGCAATACTCCTATCATCTGGCCCCGAGCCTTGCCATGCACCGGGGACCGGTGTTGCTGCTTGCCAACTTCGATGGCACCTGGCCCGGTCTGGTCGGCATGCTCAATCTGGCCGGCACGCTGACCAGCATCGGTCGCCCCTACGCCCGTCTGTGGTCGGAGCGCTTTGACGACGACATGTTCTTTGCTGGCCTCGGCGAATGGCTGACCACCGGCAAGATCGACCACGACCTGTCGCATCTGCACCCCATCGCCGCCGACCATCCGGTGTTGCAGAGTGCCGAAGGCCGGCTCGGCGTCGCCGTTGCCGAGCGTTCGCTGCGCCAGAAAGAGATCATCGGCATCTTCGACGCCGGTTGCATGGGCATGCTGAACGGCATCTTCCCGATCAAGTCGATGCTCGACATCGGCATGCCGCTGGAACTGCTGTCGCAGTCCGATCTGCTGGTCGAGATGGACAATGTGCCGACCGATCTGCGGGAAGCCTGCCTTGCCTGGTATGAGGCGCGCGGCATGCGCTTCGTGTTTGGTTCCGACGAGGCCAGCGAGCTGACGCGCCGTCAGGTGCTCGAACAGTGCGCCATGCTGATCGCCATGGGGCGCTACGTTTCCCGCTACGGCCTCACCGCCGTTGGCGTGCAATACCAGCAGGGACTGGCGCGCTGCTGCGCCTCCTCCGACTTCGCCGAGGGCGCGATCGGTTCGGCCGAACGCTTCCCGATTCCCGATGCGGCGGGCGAAATCGTCCATCCCGGCAAACCGATCCCGTGCGTCAACGAAGTGGACGTCGGTACGGCCATCCCGCAGGTGCTGATGTATCGCCTGCTCGACAGCCTCGGACTGCCGTCGGCGACGACGCTGCACGACGTGCGTTGGGGGAGCCCCTTCGAAGGCCGGTTCTACTGGGACTTCGAGATCTCCGGGGCGGTGCCCTTCGAGCATCTCAAGGGCGGCATCGCCGGGGCGTCCGGCTATCGGCAGGCGCCAATGTACTTCCCGCGCGGCGGCTCGACCATCACCGGACAGGGCAAGGCCGGCCGCATCATCTGGGCGCGCGCTCATTATGAAGGGCTGGCGGTGCACCTCCACCTCGGCACCGGTCATGCGACGGAACTGCCGGAAGCCGAGTTCAACCGGCGGCGGCAGGCCACAAACCCGGAATGGCCGCTGGTCAATGTCGAACTCGACGGCGTCGACCGCGATCACTTCATGGCAGGTCACGAATCGAATCATGTGACGCTGACCTATGTCGATGAGGACAAGCTCGGCGGCGTTTTCCGTGCCCTCGTCGCCCAGGCGCTGACCCACGGCATGAAGGTCACGGTGGCCGGCGATGCCATTGCCTACCTCTGAAATCTGAACGTGCTGGCGACGAGATCGGTGTCCCCCAAATAGCCCGGTCTCGTCGCCGGTACATCAAGAGCGGGCCGGCCATTGGCAGACCGCAAGGACGGAATGCCCGCCACCTCAGCGGCCAACGATCCGCGTCAACCGTCTTCGCCGATCCGCCGCACCCAAAGGACTCGACCGCCAGCGGTCATTGGCGCCGTCTCATGGACGGCATCCGGAACCGCTGTCGGGGTGGCGCTTGGCAGCCGAGAGCGTCCGCCGATCATGTTGAAACAACATGATCGACAAGCGGCTGCTCAACTTATTGACTCTGGAGCGATTTCTCATCGACCTGATGATTCCATCAGGTCGGAAAACGCGCTAGCCGCGCCGACCAGGCCCGAATGAACAATCTTCTCAGCCTCGCCTTGCCACGAGCAATGCCATCGAAGCGCTGAGTTCCAAGCTCTGGTGGGCAGTCCGGGCCAGGGGCCCTTTCCCAATGATGACGCGGTGCTCAAATTGCGGGTTCTGATCTTGAACAGATCCGAAATCGCCAAGGTCGTGGCGCCCTCCCCGGCCCATGCGTCAGCCCCTCGAAACCGATGCTGATGCGGTTTGTCTCATAGTCTCGCCACCGGTGCCGGCAGCGGCGGCAGTGGCGCGGGCGGCTCAGACGTGGCCATCGCGCCGCCTTTCCCAGGTCATCGCCGGCTGAGCCGGGTTGCCCCCTGGTCGGGCGTCGGCTACATGACGGTGACGGCGATGATGGCCTTTGCCTCAAGCCAACCACCGGCGCGCACGCAGGACGGTAACCGGCCCCGCCTCGTCCGCCCAAACTTGAGACCGCAATACACCGGCCGCAGGCCCGGACGTGGCGGCTGTGGCCGGCGCTTTCATTTCGCCCCGGCCCCTAGCCCCTTGAAATCAGATGACATTACCTGGCTTGCCCCGCCTGTCGCGGCGCGGTGGCAACCGGCCAGCCAACAGGCTTCCGCCCTACACGCGGTGCGTGAAGCGACAAAATGTCTCAAAAACTATTGTGTTATACAAAAAGTGAGGTATTATGACGCAAAAGAAAACAACGAAAGTCGTCACGACGAAAACGTCGGAGGCGTCGCAAGGGGAGGAGGGCGTCATGACTGACGCCATTCAAGGGGCGGACGAATCCGTCTCCCTGATGACCCGGTTGTCGCAAGCGGACCTGAGTTCCGCCGAAAAGCGGCTGATCGAGACCCTCTTCTCCCTGGCCGACTACGAACTGGCCACGCTGACCTCGTCGGCGCTGGCGGAACGGGCCGGCGCCTCGAGAGCGACAGTGGACCGCCTTGCCCGCCGCTTCGGTTATGCGGGTCAGAAGGAAATGAGACATGCTCTCCTCAGGGAGAGCCGCGCCATGCGGGCCGGCGTCGATGAAATCGTCACGCCGTCCCCCCAGATCGCGCTTGAGGATGGACCGTTGGAGATCGCCTACAAGGTGTTCAACAACGCATCCGTGCGGGCGCTCAAGTTTGCCGAGCTGTTGGCCCAAACCGACGTGCTGCCGCGTTTCGTCGCGGCCATGCACGACGCCCGGTCGATCCAGCTGTTCGGCGCCGGTGCCTCGGCGGTGGTGGCCCTCGACATGCACCAGCGTCTGGTGCGGCTGGGCCTCCGGATCGGCGTGGCCCAGGACGCTCATACCCAGATCGCCCAGGCGGCGCTGATGGGCGAGGGCGATCTGGCGGTGGCGATCTCGTTTTCGGGCATGACCCGCACCACGGTGGAAGCGGCGGCCACCGCCCGCGCCCGCGGCGCCAAGGTCGTGGCCATCGTGGCCAAGGCGCAGTCGCCGCTCGGCGAGATCGCCGATCTCAAGGTTCTGACGCCGCCCGGCGTCGGCTTGTTCGGCACGGATGCGTCGATGACGCGCATCCTTCAGATGATGCTGAACGAAGTGCTCTTCCACTGCCTGGCGGTGAAGGACGTCAGCCTGCTCGAGAACGTGCAACGGATCGACGCAGTGCTCAACAGCGAGAAAATCGGGGCCGGAGATTTCCGTCGCCGACAATCAGGGAGCGAGGACCGTGACCGAACAGAAGGACATCAAGACACTTGAAGCGTCGGCGCGACGAATAAGGGCGCACATCCTGACGCAGATCAACGCGGCCGGTTCCGGCCACCCCGGCGGCAGCATGTCCTGCGTGGAGATTCTCACCGCCCTGTTCGCCCACCGCGCCGGCGCCGGCGCCACCTGGTTTGGCCGCAACGCCCGCGACCACGTGATCCTGTCCAAGGGCCACGCCGCCCCTGCCCTCTACGCCACCTTCGCCGAAGTGGGCATGATCCCCGAAGCCGAGCTCCTGACACTCCGCCAGCTCGGCAGCCGCCTGCAGGGCCACCCCGACCGCACCCGCCTGCCGGAGGTGGAAATGTCCACCGGCTCGCTCGGCCAGGGCCTCTCGGTCAGCCTCGGTATCGCCCTGGCCCTGCAACTGCGCAATGAACCGTTCTACTCCTACGCCGTGCTCGGCGACGGCGAGATCAACTCCGGCCAGATCTGGGAAGCCATCGCCTACGCCGGCACCCACCACGTCGATCGGCTGGTGGCCATCCTCGACGCCAACGGCATTCAGAACGACGGCCGCATCGAAGAGGTGCTGGAGCTGCGCCCCTATGCTCCCAAGCTTGAAGCCTTCGGCTGGGCGGTGCGCGAGTTCAACGGCCAGAACATGGCCGAGGTGGTCGACGCCGTCGACTGGGCCTCGTCGGATGCGCCGGGGGCCAAGCCGCGCTTCCTGATCGCCCACACCACCAAAGGCGCAGGCGTTTCCTTCATGGCCGATCGGGCGGACTGGCATAGCCACACGATCAGCGACGAACAACTGAAGGCCGGTCTCAAGGAGGTCATGGGCTGATGGCTGCTACCCCTACCAACGCGCCCGAGGGCTATGTGTCGCTGCGCGACGTCTTCGGCGACGCCATCATGGCGCTCGGCGCCCGCGATCCCCGCGTCCTGATGCTGGATGCCGACCTCGCCAGCTCCACCCGCACGCTGAAGTTCAAGAAGGCCTACCCGGACCGCCACTTCAACTTCGGCATCGCCGAGCAGAACATGGTCGGCGCCGCCGCCGGCTTTGCCATCGCCGGCTACATCCCGTTCGTCAACACCTTCGCGTCCTTTCTGACGCGTCGGGCCTGTGACCAGATCGCCGTCTCGGTCGCCTACCCCAGGCTGAACGTCAAGTTCTTCGGCTTCCACGGCGGCATCAACCTCGGCGAGGACGGTGCGACGCAGCAGGCGGTCGAGGATCTGGCCATCATGCAGGCCATTCCCGGCATCCGCTGCTACGCCCCGATCGACGGCAACGATCTGGCACGCGTCATGAACGAGGTGGCCGAAGTCGAGGGGCCGACCTATGTCCGCCTGTCGCGCTTCCCCTCGCCGCTCGTCACGCCGGCCGTCGCCTCGGCCACCGAGCGGGCGGCCGCCTGCCGCGTGCTCACCGAGGGGCAGGACCTTCTGGTGTTCACCACCTCGACGCTGGCCGCCAAGGTGATCGAAGCGGCCAACGCCCTCAAGGCCGAAGGCCTCGGCGTTCGTCTCGTCGGCATCACCCGCCTGAAGCCGCTCGGCGAGGCGGTGGCCGCAGAAGCCATGAACTTTGCCGGCAAATCGATCGCCGTGGTGGAAGAGCACTCCATCCATGGCGGGTTGGCCGACGGCCTGTCGGCGCTGTTCGACGGAGCCGGCATCGTCCACCGTCTCGAGCGCATCGGCGTGCCCGACCGGTTCGGAGAATCCGGCCACCCCGACGCCCTGCTCGAGGCCTTTGGCCTGGCCGGGGCGCCGTTGGTGGCACGGCTCAAGGCGACCGCCAGGGGCTGAGGAGAGCCCCGCGGCCATCGCCCGCCAGCAGATCATGACGGCGGCCGGACACGGGCCGGCCGCTGAAAGAAAGGTTTTCACATCGCCTCAACGCAGAGATCGGCGCGCGGCCGGAAACACCGCGCATCCTTGGGAGGAACGACCATGAAAAAAGTGCTGGTATTGGGTGCGGCGCTACTGGGCGCCAGCATCCTGTCGAGTGCCGCCTGGGCGGCCGACAAGCAGGTGACGGTCTGGTCCTGGTTCATCCAGAGCACCATGCAGAAGTCGATCGATGCCTTCGAGAAGGCCCATCCCGGCGTCAAGGTGACCTACACCTATTACAACTACTCGCCGGAATACATCACCGCCCTCAAGGCCGCCGCCGCCTCCGACAGCCTGCCCGACGTCATCGGCCTGCAGCCGGGTTCGCTCACCCAGCAGTATCGCGACCATCTGGCAGCGGTCAACGACCTCGCCGCCAAAGAATGGGGCGCCGGCTGGGCCGAGAAGGTGTTCCCCGTCAACCGCAAGCAGATGCTGATGGGCAATCCGGCGGGTGACACCAACTACTACATCATCCCGCAGGAATCCCAGGTTCTCTGCGTCTGGTACAATCGCAAGACCTTCGAGAAGCTCGGCCTTGCCGTGCCCAAGACCTATGACGACCTGAAGGCCGCCGCCAAGAAGCTCAGCGACGGCGGCTATCTGCCGCTGTTCCAGGGCGCCGCCGACGGCTGGCAGAACGAGAACGTCTTCCTGATGCTGGCCAACCAGTTCGCGCCCGGCCTCACCGACAAGGCCCAGGCCGGCGAAGCCCCGTGGACCTCGCCCGAACTGGTCGCGGCCATGAAGGCGTGGAAGGGGCTGTTCGACGATGGCATCTTCCAGAAGGGCGCCCTCGGCGCGCATGCCTATCCCACCGGCGCCCAGCTGTTCGCCCAGGGCAAGGTCGGCATGATGGCCCTCGGCTCCTGGTGGATGCAGGAGAGCAAGTTCCCGCCGCCGCTGTCGCCGTTCGTGCAGAACATGGACGGCTTCGACTTCTTCTACCTGCCGCCGGTTCCCGGCGCCGCGACGGCCAGCCCGCCGGTCGGCGGTGTCGACATCGGCTACGGCCTGACCAAGGCCGGCGCCAAGAATTCCGAGGCCTGGACCTTCCTCGCCTCGCTCACCAACGGCGAAGCGCTGCAGCAGGCGCTGAACGACCTCAACGACCTGCCGGCCTTCGCCGGACATGAGCCGAAGGGCGACGTGTCCGACCACGTCAAGGCGCTCTACAAGCGCTTCATGGGCGACCTGCCGAAGGCCGAAAATCAGCGCTTTGCCATCCCGGCGATCAGCGAGGCTCTCGACAACGCCCTCGCCGCTGTCGCGGCCGGCAGCAGCGAGCCCGAAGCCGCGCTCAAGACCGTGCAGGCCGCGACCGACAAGGCGCTCGGCAAGTAACATCTCCTCCCCGCTCCGGGGCGCCCGTCGCGATCAGCCGGCAGCGGTCGGTCGCAACGAGGGCCCCGGAAACGGTGACGCCAATAGCCGCAAGCTGTGTTCGCCTGGCGTGGTCAGGTCGGTTGGGAGAAGTCATGTCAGCCACATCAGCGCCGCCACCGAAGCGACATCGCCGCTTCGCCGGGCCATGGACCTATCTGTTCCTGCTGCCAGCCGTCGCCCTGTTCGTCGTCTTCATTGCCTATCCCATCGTCTGGGTGCTGAGCGAAAGCTTCTTCACCGCCGGCAAGAACGGCGCCGACGTCTTCGTCGGTCTTGATACCTATCTCTCGGTGCTGGCCGATCCGGTATTCTGGATCGTCGTCCGCAACATGGCGCTGTGGGGCCTGATCACCATCCCGGTGCAGATGATCATCGGCGGCACCATCGCCTACTTCATCGAGCGCCACACCGACACCTGGCGCGGTTTCTTCCGCACCATGTTCTTCCTGCCGGTGGTGACGTCGGTGTCGGTCATCAGTCTCGTCTGGGTGCAGATCTACGCGCCCTACTACGGCATCGCCCAGCAGTACCTCGGCTATTTCGGCATCGAGATGGCCTCGTCGCCGATCGGCGACCCGTCGACGGCCATCTTCGCGCTGATCGTCGTCAACATCTGGCAATGGACCGGCTTTTCCATGCTGATGTACGTGGCCGGCATCGCCAACCTGCCTACCGAAGTGCTCGACGCGGCGCGCGTCGACGGGGCGCGCGGGCTGCGGCTGGCGTGGAGCGTCATCATCCCGATGCTGGCGCCGGTCACCAAGTCGCTGCTGTTGCTCGGCGTCATCGGCACGCTGCAAACCTTCCCCATCGTCCAGCTGATGACCACCGGCGGCCCCAACCATGCCTCGGAAGTGTTCGGCACCTACGTCTTCCGCACCTCGTTCGTGCTCGGCGACACCGGTCGCGGCGCCACCATCTCGGTCATCGTGCTGCTGCTGGCGCTGATCCTGTCGATCGTCCAGATCGTCTACTTCGGCGCCAACCTCTCGCCCTCGGCCCGCACGGAGGAGAGAGCCTGATGCGCCGTCACCATCCCGCCGTCCACCGCGCCGGCATCCATCTGGCGCTGCTTCTCGTCCTCGCCCTCTGGATGATCCCCGAGGTCTACATGCTGTCGATCGGCCTCCGGACACCGGAGCAGGCCTTCGACGCCACACTGTTCGCCTGGCCGCTGACCTTCGACAACTTCGTCACCGTCATCCGCGACAATCCGCTGATGAACTTCTTCCTCAACAGCCTGATCGTCACGCTGTCGACGGTGGCGCTGGTCGTCGCCATCGCCTCGCTGTTCGCCTTCGCCTGCGCCGTGCTCAACCTGCGCGGCTCGCTGACGCTCTACGCCACGCTGCTCACCACACTGATGGTTCCGCTGGCCTCGCTGGTGCTGCCGCTCGCCATCCTGCTCAAGACCTTCGGCTGGGTGAACACCTATGCCGGCCTGATCTTTCCCTACGCCGCCCTCGGCGTGCCGTTCGCGGTGGTGGTGCTCAAGGCCTTCATGGAGGATTCGCCGAAGGAGCTGTTCGAGGCGGCGCGTGTCGACGGCTGCAACGCCTGGCAGACCTATTGGCACGTCGCCCTGCCACTGGTGCGGCCGGCGCTGGTGTTCGTCGGCATCTGGCAGTTCATCTCCACCTGGAACGAGTTCTTCCTGGCGCTGATCATCCTGACCCGCGACGAGGTCAAGACGCTGACCATCGTCCCCATGCAATACTCCGGCCTCTACATGGCCAACCCCGGCGCCCTCTTCGCCATCCTGACCCTGATCGCTCTGCCGCTGATCCTGCTCTACGTGCTGGTGCAGCGCGCCTTCGTGCGAGGCCTGTTGGCCGGCGCCGTGAAAGGATGACCCACGCGATGAAACTGATCGGCATCGACATCGGTACCTCCTCGATCAAGGCCGTGCGCATCGGCACCGACGGCGGCCTCTCGGTGGAGGCGGCCGTCTCCCGCCCCTACGCCGCCGACGGTGCGCCGACGCGTGACGCCAGCCTGTGGGCCCGGCTCGCCGAGGAAGCGCTGGTCGAGCTTGCCGCCGGCGAGACCATCGCGGCCATCGGCTTCACCGGCCAGATGCATGCCCTGGTGGCCCTCGACGGTGGCGGCCGGCTCGCCGCCCCGGTGCGGCTGTGGCTCGACATGGACGGCGCCGCCGACCTCGCCGCCCTGGTGGCCGCCTACCCCGGCAGCCTGGCGGCCGAGACCGGCAACATCCCGCTGCCCGACTTCACGCTGGCCAAATGGCTC
The DNA here is from genome assembly GCA_937868725.1 of uncultured Pleomorphomonas sp. Classification (GTDB taxonomy): domain Bacteria; phylum Pseudomonadota; class Alphaproteobacteria; order Rhizobiales; family Pleomorphomonadaceae; genus Pleomorphomonas. Next base: position 5,341 of record CALMMQ010000015.1, on the reverse strand, counting down.
TGGGCGCGGCGGCTCGATCCGGGCCTGTCGCAGCGGGTGATTGGCCTCTACTGCGCCAAGGACTACGTCCGCGCCGCCCTCGATCCGTCGGCGCCCTTCGTGGTCGACCGCAACGAAGCCACGGGCATGCAGGTGTTCGATCCCTTCGCCGACCGCTGGCACGACGATCTGCTCGCCCGGGCCGGTCTGCCCCGGGCCGCTCTGCCGCGGCCGGTACCGGCAACCGAAGCGGCCGGCGTCTGGCGCGGCATCCCCCTGGTGGTCGGCGCCGGCGATCAGGCGGCCGCCGCGCGGGCCATCGGCGCCCTCGTTCCCGGCGTCGCCTCGCTGTCGCTCGGCACTTCGGGCGTGCTGTCGATCCCCCTTGCCAAGTCGGCGCTGCCGGCGCAGTGGGACGGTGCCTTCCACCTCTTTCCCACCGGCTTTGGCGACGATTACCAGGTGATAGGCACGGTGCCGGCCTTCGGTGCCACGTTGCGCTGGCTGCAATCGCTGTTCGACCGGTCCATGGCCGAGCTCGACGCCGCCGCGCTCAGCCAGCCGATCGGCGGCGGTCGGGCGCTGTTCGTGCCCTATCTCGCCGGCGCCGGCGCGCCGCATCCCGACCACGACCTGACCGGCACGCTCGCCGGGCTCACCGTGGCCAGCGATCGCGCTGCCATCGTCCGCGCCGTCTACGACGGCCTGGCGCAGGAGCTGGCCGCCATCGCCGGGGAAGCGGCGGCGATCGGCGCCCCGACCGAGACGATCGTGCTGTCGGGCGGGGCCACTCACCTGCCGGGACTGGTGGCGACGCTTGCCGCCTTCCTGCCGGGCGCCTGCCGGGTGGTCGACGCCGCCGAAGCCAGCGCCGTCGGCGCGGCGCTCACCGCGCTCGACCATCTCGTGCCCGGCAACGCCCTTGGCATCAGCACCGCCGCCGTGCACCGCGCCCAAGTCCTCGTTCCCCGCGACGACTGGCGCCAGGCCCGCGCGGCGGTGCTGGCCGGCGGCCAATTCCAGCAGAAGGGCTGAACAGCATGTCCAGGCTAGAACTTCGGTCCGTTTCCAAGTCGTTCGGCGCCCTGGAAATCATTCCGCCCCTCGATCTCACGGTCGAGCACGGCGAGTTTTGCGCCCTGGTCGGTCCGTCGGGATGCGGCAAATCGACGCTGCTCAGGATCATCGCCGGCCTCGAACCGGCCACCACCGGCCAGGTGCGGGTCGACGGCGAGGACGTCACCGGCGCCGAGCCGCCCGAGCGCGGCGTTGCCATGGTGTTCCAGTCCTACGCCCTCTATCCGCATATGAACGTCTCGGCCAACATCGGCTTCGGACTGAAGATCGCCCACCAGGCCGCGGACGACATCCGCGCCAAGGTCGACGCCGCCGCCCAGAAGCTGCACCTCGACGTTCTGCTGGCCCGCATGCCGCGCGAACTGTCCGGCGGCCAGCGCCAGCGCGTCGCCATCGGCCGGGCCATCACCCGCGATCCCCGCATCTTCCTGCTCGACGAACCGCTCAGCAATCTCGACGCGGCGCTCAGGGCCGGCATGCGGGTGGAAATCGCTCGCCTGCGCCAGAACCTCGATGCCACCATGATCTACGTCACCCACGACCAGGTGGAGGCGATGACGCTGGCTGACCGCATCGTGGTGATGAACCGCGGCCGCATCGAACAGATCGGCGCGCCGATGGACCTCTACCATCGCCCCGCCAACCGCTTCGTCGCCGGCTTCATCGGATCGCCGTCGATGAACTTCTTCGCGGCCGAGCTGACCGGTCGTAGCGGCGGCGACGTGCTGCTGCGCCTTGGCGACGGCACGCGCATCGTTGCCAGCGGCGGGGTGGCGACGCCGCTCGGCGAGCGGGTGACGCTCGGCATCCGGCCCGAACACATCGAGTTCGGCGAGGCCCTTGCCGAAGACAACCGTGTCAGCGGCACTGTGCAGGTGGTCGAGCGCCTCGGCTGCGACACGCTGCTGCACGTCGACCTTTCCGGCACCGCTATGGTGATGCGCCAGCCGCGCGACCTGCCCGACATCCACGCCGGCGAACGCGTCACCTGCCGCTTCCCCACCGGAGCTTGTCACGTCTTCACGCCTTGACGGCCCAAGGCGCGCGATCGGCCGGTCAGCAACAGCCGCCGGGCTCGGTCGGCGGCTTGGCACCGCCGGCACAATCGAACGGGCCGAAATGGGTCGAGCGGTCGCCGAGCACTCGGAAGTGGCGGCCGAACCTGGAGTCGCCGACCATGGCGGCGGTGTTGCCGCAGACGAGCATCGGCTTGCCCGTGATGAAGGTGTGGTGGTCGTCGAGCATGAAGCTGTGCGGCTGGTGCGGCACGGTGCCGAGATAGGTCGCCACCTGGCCATAATCCTCGCAAAGGTCCTCGAGACCGTCGAGCTTGAAGGCGCGCACCTTCAGCGACCAGAAGGTGGTCGGCCCGACCAGCAGTTCGGCATAGGGGTGACCGATGGTCACCTCGCTGCGGCGCAGGATGCGGTAATCGGGCCAGCCGACCGATGCCATCAGGCGGCGGAAGTCCTCGACGTAGAGGGCACCGCCCAGGCATTCGCCGATCAGCAGCGGATCGGCGGCGACGTCGGCCGGCAGGCGACGGCTGGCGAAGACGTCGGAGAACAGCAACTCACCACCCGGCTTCAGCACGCGATGAATCTCGGCGAACACCCGGCGCTTGTCGGCGGCAAGGTTGAGGGCGCAGTTGGAGATGACGACATCGACCGAGGCATCGGCGATGCCGAGGGCGGCGAGGTCCTCGAACGGGCCATCGAGGAAGGTGACGTTCGACTGCGCCTGACCGAAGGCGCGCGCCTGAGCGGCCTGATGGCGACGGCCGATGGCCAGTTGCTCCGGCGTCATGTCGACGCCGATCACCCGCCCCTCGTCGCCAACCAGGGCCGAGGCCATGAACACGTCGCGGCCGCTGCCGCAGCCAAGATCGAGCACGGTGCAACCGTCGAGGTCGTCGGGGATGGGCGAACCGCAACCGTAAAAATGTTCGACAATCTCGGGATTGATCTGCTGCAGGATCGACCGCTGCAACGGTGGCAGCGCCTCCGTCGAACAGCAGGCATTGGTCTTGAGGTCTTTGCTCCCCCCAAGGTCGACGCCGTAATAGTTGCGGACAACGTCGGTGACTGGGCTGCTCATGGCTGGATCGCCTGTGTGAAGTTCAAGTTGACAGCAACCCAGATCGATCCCCCGTCGATCTGGCGTGAGACGGACGCCGGGCGCCAGTTCATAGCGCACTTCGCGGCCGACACGCCGAGCCACGACGAGCTCGGCGTGCTTGAGGGTACGGAAGTGATGCGACAGCAGCGTCGGATCGATGCCGAGCGCCAGCTGGATGGCGCCAGCCGTCAACGGCCCGCCGATCAGCATCTCGACGACAGCCCAACGGGTCGTGTCCGAGATCGCCTTGAGCCGGCCGGCACAGAAATCGGCCGACAACACGCCGGGATCAGGCATGCCCCTTCCTCCACCGGCGGGGAAGGTAGTTCATTTGAACGGAAACTCAATTGAGACCATCGGCGCGGGTCAGACGGTCAACTGCCGGCCCGACGAACGGCGCCGGTGGCGCGACGGACCGGCGCCGGTGGCGCGACGGACCGGCGCCGCCGAGCGATCAGTTGGCGTGTTCGGACAGGCCGAGCGCCGAGCCGTCGAACGGCGAGCTGACCGCCTGATCGGCGGCAAGGGCGTCGATCAGGTCGATGAGCTTGCGTTTGATGCGCTCATCACGGATGCCGGCGAGCTTCTGCAGGATCATCAGATCGGTCTTCGAGCCGACGGGCAGCGACGACAGCGCCATCTCCCCATCGCTTCCCGCTTCCTGCAGCGTGGCGCCGAACAAGGCCGACATGCGCACGTCGAGCACCTTGGCGATTTCGACCAGCTTGCTGGAGCTGACGCGGTTGATGCCCTGCTCATACTTCTGGATCTGCTGGAACGTGACGCCGATGCGCTCGCCGAGCGCCCCCTGGGTCATTTTGCGCATCGTGCGAAAAGCGCGAATGTTCTGGCCCACGAGACGGTCGATTGGATGGCTGTCATGGGGCATGATACTCTCCGTGCGCAAGCGGTGGCGCCGATTGCGCCACAGAAAGCATACACGTGAAAGTTCATGAACACCAGACGCTCACTGCGCTGTTTCTTCCCGAATGATTCGCAATAGTTCATTGTCGGTGAACTCCGACCGATGAACCGCGGTTTCGGATTCCGACACGATGGCCGGATTGAGGCTGGCGGCCGCCAGACCAAGCAGATAACTGGTAAACGCAAGGCCGTGTTCCTCGGCTTCCAGTTGAGAAAACAGGATCATTTTCTTGAGGGCTTCTTCATCGCTCATGATCGAATCCTTCGCAAGCGTCCGCAAACCATTGGTCAGCTGCGCCATAAAGACGACAGGAGGCGTGATCAGGCCGTGACAGCGCTCAATACGCCGGCGGGCCATGGCCCGGCCGAAAAGTGGCCCGTGGCCGTTCTGACCCTGCCGGACGCCATCGCCGGACCGGCGGCCGGCCCAAGACCGATTCGCGTTGTTAAAGACCTGATCGCCGCCCTGCCCGCCGGTCTGAGGTTGGCCGTGGCCGGCCCCGAGCGAGTCCTCGGCGCCTTGAGCCACTGGCCGGAACTCGCCGGCCGCGACTGGCTGGCCGTAGCGATCGACGATGACGTCGATTTCACGGTCTGGGCCCAGGACCCGTTTCACGTTACGCCGACCGGCCTGTCACGCGGTGAGCTGCTGTTCCCTCAAGACGACCGGCGCCGGGCCGACGCCATCGTCGCCGCGGCGGTGGCGGACCGGCTCGGCCTTGCCATCGTCCGCTGCAGCGGGGCATTTGACGGCGGCAACGTCCTTGAGGTCGGCGATGTCACGCTGGTCGGCGCCGACTGCCAGCTGACGCCGGCGCTGCGGCAGGCGCTTGGCAACGGCCGGCGGCTGGTGGTGCTCGGCGGCGACGCCTATCCGGAGCGCCACCTGCGCCTCCGCCCCGACGCCGACATCGTCGAGGAATGCGGCGGCCATTGCGGCGCGCGCCAGCCGATCTTCCACCTCGATGCCTTCGTCACACCGGCCGGCCGTACCGAAGACGGACGCGCGCGGGTTCTGGTCGGCGACAGCCGGCTGGCAGCCAGTTTGCTCGGCGAGGCGCTGCCGGCCGGCGATCAGGCGCTAGAGCATCCGCCGATCATGTTGAACCAACATGATCGACAAGCGGCTGCTCAACTTATTGAATCTGGTGCGATTTCCTGTCGACCTGATGAGTCCATCAGGTCGGAAAGCGCTCTAGATGTGAGCTTTCAGGAGGTTGTCCATTCGGAGCGGATCATGGAG
>CALMMQ010000014.1 GCA_937868725.1 uncultured Pleomorphomonas sp. | reverse complement strand
AGCAGATTGTGGGTGCCGGCGGCGGCGATCTCCAGGGCCCGGCGGGCGCTTTCCTGGCCCTTGACCTCGCTGAGATCGGGCAGCAGGGCGCCGGGCTCGGCCACCTTGGGCAGCGGCCGGGTCAGCGCCTGCGTGCCTTTGAAGTGGTTGACGAGGGCGATGAGGCTGATCGGCGCCAGGATCGGCATGTCGGCGTCGGCCCAGGCGGCCTCCGGCCCGGAGGCGCGCGGACAGACGAGACCGAGGTCGTCGGCGTTGGCGTGGATGGCTGCCGGCAGCACGCCGGCCACCGGCGAGATGGTGCCGTCGAGCGATAGCTCGCCCAGCACGACGAAATCGGCCAGCGCGTCGGCCGGCAGCACGCCCATGGCCGCCATCAGCGCAAGGGCGATGGGCAGGTCGTAGTGGCTGCCCTCCTTGGGCAGGTCGGCGGGAGCCAGGTTGACGGTGATGCGCTTGGCCGGCAGCGCCAGCCCGGAGGCGGCGAGCGCCGCCCGCACGCGCTCGCGGCTTTCGGCCACCGCCTTATCGCCGAGCCCGACAATGTTGAACTGCACCTTGCCGGGGCCCATGTGGACCTGCACGTCGACGGCGGTTGCTTCCACCCCCTGAAAACACACTGTCCGAACATGCGAGACCATTGTCGGTTCTCCGATCTTGATACAACCTACGCGAAAGTCTGGTTGCATGTCAAGAACGGGACAAGAACATTTGATGCTGGTTTGTTCGCATCGGCCGTGGTGGTGGCGGTGGCGGCCGGGCTGTAATCGGTTTGATCGGCGCCAAAGCGCCGCCAGCCCTTAACATGTCGGCTCCCTTCGTCTATTGGACGGGCAGCTGTTCTCCAGGGTTCCGGCCATCGCCATCCCAAGGGCGCCTGTCGGGGTCCTCCTCCCACCCGCACAACCTCGGAAAGCCCATGTCCAGTTCCAGCCAAGCCATGCCGGCCGCCACCGGCCGGACCGGCAACACGCGCGCTCGCATCATCCTCGCCAGCCTGGTGGGGACGACCATCGAGTTTTACGATTTCTACGTCTACGCCACCGCCGCCGTGCTGGTGTTCCCGCACCTGTTCTTTCCCAAGGGCGACGACACGGTGGCGCTGCTCGCCTCCTTCGCCATTTTCGGCGCCGCCATGATCGCCCGCCCGTTGGGCGCGCTGTTCTTCGGCCATCTCGGCGACAAGCACGGCCGCAAGGTGACGCTGGTGGCGGCGCTCTTGACCATGGGCATCGCCACCTTCCTCATCGGCGTGCTGCCGACCTACGCCAGCGCCGGCTGGTGGGCGCCGCTGTTCCTGGTGGTGCTGCGCCTCACCCAGGGCTTCGCCATCGGCGGCGAGTGGAGCGGGGCGGCGCTGGTGGCCACCGAGAACGCCCCGGCCGGCAAGCGCGCCATCTACGGCACCTTCCCGCAGCTCGGCGCACCGCTCGGCTTCATCATCGCCAACGGCCTGTTCCTGATCATCTCGGCCTGGCTGCCGTCGGACGATCCGACGCGGCCGTCCATCGACTTCCTCGACTGGGGCTGGCGCATTCCCTTCCTGTTCTCGGCGGTGATGGTGATCGTCGGCCTGTGGGTGCGCTTCAGCCTGGTGGAAAGCGCCGCCTTCACCAAGACGGTCAAGGCCGGCAAGGTGCGCAAGATGCCGATGGCCGACGCCGTCCGCCATCATTGGCGCGAGCTCATCCTCGGCACGTTCTACATGCTGGCCACCTACGTGCTGTTCTACCTGATGACGACGTTCTCGCTGAGCTACGGCCGCGCCGCCACCACGGCACCAGTGCCGGGCCTTGGCTACGACTACCGCAGCTTCGTGCTGATGATGATCGTCGGCGTGGTGTTCTTCGGCATCTTCACCATGCTGTCCGGTCCGTGGGCCGATCGCTGGGGCCGGCGCAGGACGCTGATCTGGGTGACGGTGGCCATCGCCCTGTTCGGTCTGCTCTGGGTGCCGATCTTCTCGCTCGGCCATGTCGGCGTCATCGCCTTCCTGATCATCGGCTTCGTGCTGATGGGCATGACCTTCGGGCCGATGGGGGCGCTGCTGCCGGAGCTGTTCCCGGCGGCCGTGCGCTACACCGGTTCGGGCATTTCCTACAACGTCTCGTCGATTCTCGGCGCCGCCGTGGCGCCGTTCATCGCCGTGGCACTCTGGACCTATGGCGCCGGCAGCCCGTTCTGGGTCGGCATCTACCTGACGGTGATGGCGCTGCTGACGCTCGTGGCGCTGCTGCTCGGCAAGGAAACGCGCGACGTCGACATCGACGCCTGAACCTCGGGCCTCCCAAACCTGACCGACGGCGGCTCCCTGGGGCCGCCGTTGTCGTTGCTGGGGGCTTGTCAGCCGGGCAATCGTCTCATAAAGTAGACGCATGTCTACTATCGTTGACGATACCGCCGCCAAACTGTCCAGCCGCATCCGCCTCGAACGCGAGGCACGCGGCTGGTCGCTCGGCGATGTGGCGACCCGTTCGGGCGTTGCCAAGGCCACCATCAGCAAGATCGAGCGCTGCGAGGTCAGCCCGACGGCCGCCGTGCTGGTCCGCCTCGCCGCCGCCTTCGACCAGACGCTGGCCGGCCTGTTGACGCGGGCCGAGACCGCCGACAACCGGCTGGTGCGGGCCGCCGACCAGCCGCTGTGGCGCGATCCGGCCACCGGCTACGTCCGGCGCCAGCTGTTCGTCCGCCCCGATCACCCGGTCGAACTGGTGGAAGTGACGCTGCCGGCCGGCCAAAGCGTCGAGCTGCCGGCCTCCTCCTACGCCCGCATCCGCCAGATCGTCTGGGTGAAATCGGGTCGGCTGACGCTGACCGAGGCCGGCACGCCGCACGAGCTCGCCGCCGGCGACTGCCTGGGGTTCGGCCCGCCGGCCGACGTCACCTTTGCCAACGCAACGACGGCGCCCTGCAGCTACGTCGTCGCCCTTGCCCGGAGCTGAAGCCATGAACGACCTTGTCATCCGCCCGCTGACGGCCGAAGCGATCGGCCCGCTGGCCGCGCTGCTGGTGGACACGGTGGCTGGCGGCGGTTCGGTGAGTTTCATGCACCCGCTGTCCATCGGCGATGCCCGCCGCTTCTGGGAGGGATCGCTCGCCGCCGCCGAGACCGGCCGGCGCGTGGTGCTCGGCGCCTTCGTCGGCACGGAGCTCGCCGGCACGCTGACGCTGCTGCTCGACTGCCCGCCCAACCAGCCGCACCGGGCGGAGTTCGCCAAGATGATGACGGCGCCGGCCTGGCGCGGCCACGGCATTGCCACGGCGCTGATCGCCGCCGCCGAAGCCATCGCCGTCGCGCGTGGCCGGACGCTGATCGTGCTCGACACGGCCAGCGACGGTGGCGCCGGACCGCTCTACGAACGCTGCGGCTTCGTGCGAGCCGGCGAGGTGCCGGGCTACGCGCTGAAGCCGCACGGCGGCCTCACCGGCACGCTCTACTATTACAAGCCGATCGGCTGACGCGCTCAGCGCCGGGCTTCGATGGCATCCCAGATGAGGGCCGCCACGTCGGGACCACCGAGCCGGCGGATGGCGCGGATGCCGGTGGGCGAGGTAACGTTGATCTCGGTCAGCTTGTCGCCGATGACGTCGATGCCGACGAAAATCAGGCCCCGCTTGCGGAGTTCCGGCCCGATGGCTTCGCAGATCTCGAGGTCGCGTCGATTGACCTCGGTGCTGGCCGCCGCGCCGCCGCGCACCATGTTGGAGCGCAGATCGCCCTCGGCCGGCACGCGGTTGACGAGGCCGGCGAACTTGCCGTCGACCAGGATGATGCGCTTGTCGCCGAGCCGCACCGCCGGCAGGTAGCGCTGGACGATGAACGGATCGCGCGACTGGGTGAGGAACAGCTCGAGGAAGGCGGAGAAATTGTCGTCGTCGGGGCGGATGTGATAGACGCCCTGGCCGCCGGCGCCATAAAGCGGCTTGATGACGATGTCGCCGATCTCGGCCCGGAACGCCTTGACCTCGGCCGGATCGCGGGTGATCAGCGTGTCCGGCATCAGCTCGGGATAGTGCATCACCAAGAGCTTTTCCGGCGCGTTGCGCACTTCGGTCGGATCGTTGACCACCAGCGTCTTCGGATGGATACGCTCCAGCAGGTAAGTGGTGGAGAGATAGGCCATGTCGAACGGCGGATCCTGGCGCAGCAGCACCACGTCGAGGGTCGCAAGGTCGGTCTTCTCGGCCGTGCCGAGGGTGAAATGGTGGCCGGGCTCGTCGCGCACGCTCACCGGTTCCAGCGCCGCCGTCACCGCGCCGGCGCGCAGCGTCAGCCGGTCGGGCGTGTAGTGGAACAGACGGTGGCCGCGCCGCTGGGCTTCCAGCATCAGCGCGAAGGTTGAATCGCCAGCGACCCGGATCGAGGCGATGTGGTCCATCTGGACGGCGACGGAAAGGCTCATGTCTGCGTGTCCCTCAGCAAGATCGGTCGATTTATGGGCACTTGGTCGGGGCGGCGCAACAGCAAAGCGCGCCGCGCCCGCTCACGGTCGCGTCAGAAGAAGGCGTTGACGACGTGGGTCGGCCAGCGGCCAGGCGCCACCACAACGAGATCGAAGCGGATGTCGAGACCGGAAAAGCGCGCGTGGGCGGCGAGATAGAGATCGGCGGCCGCCTCGATGCGGCGGTAGCCGTCGGCGGCGATGGCCTCGAGCCCGGCCTCGACGGTGGACCGGGCCTTGACCTCGACGAAGACCAGTGCCCGGCCACGCCGGGCGACGAGGTCGATCTCGCCGAGCGGCGTGCGGTAGCGGCTGGCCACAATGCGATAGCCCTTGAGGCGCAGCGCCCAGGCCGCCAGCCATTCGGCCCGGAGGCCGAGGCGGTAGCGGCGGCGGCGCGCCTCGCTCACGGCGCCGCCTCGTCTTCGTCCGCGTCGTCGGCCAGCGCCCGCAGCTTCAGGGCTAGGGCGTAGACCTCCTTGCGCGGCCGGCCGGTGGCCTTGGCGATCTCGGCCGCCGCCTGACCCGGGCCCAGGGTTTCGAGCGCCGCCTTGAGCAGCGCTTCGAGGTCAGCTTCGCCGGCGACCTCCTCGGCGGGCGGGCCGACCAGAAGCACGATCTCGCCGCGCGGCGGTGCCGCCTCGACGGAAGCGAGCAGCTCGGTCAGCGTGCCGCGCCGGAACTCTTCGAAGTGCTTGGTCAGCTCGCGCGCCACGACGCCGCGCCGGTTGCCGCCCAGCACCGCCGCCATGTCGGCCAGCGCCTCGGCGACGCGATGGGGCGATTCGTAGGCGACGAGGGTGGCCGGCGTGGTGGCGAAGGCGGCGAGGCGGTGGCGCCGGGCCACCGCCTTGTGCGGCAGGAAGCCGAGAAAGACGAAGGTGTCGGTGGGCAGGCCGGAGGCCATCAGCGCCGACAGGATGGCCGAGGCGCCCGGCACCGGCACCACCCTGACCTCCTCGGCCAGCGCTTCCTCGACCAGCTTGTAGCCGGGATCGGAAATCAGCGGCGTGCCGGCGTCGGAGATGAGGGCGAGGCGCATGCCGCCCTTCAGCATGGCGATGAGACGCGGCCGTTCGCGGGCGGCGTTATGCTCGTGATAGATGGCGAGCGGCTTGTGGATGCCGTAGCGGTCGAGCAGCACGCGGCTGACCCGGCTGTCCTCGCAGATGACGAGATCGGCGCCGGCCAGCACCTCGAGGGCGCGCAGCGAGATGTCGGCAAGGTTGCCGATGGGCGTCGCCACCGGGTAGAGGCCCGGTTCGATGACGCGACCGGCGAACACCTTGTCGTCGATGCGGAAGCCGGTGGTCGGCTGCGTCTCGGTCATGACGACGGCCCTTCGGCGCGCGAGACGAAATCGGCGACGAGCCGCAAGGCGCGCAGCGGCCGGACGCGCGCCGTCGCGGCCTGATAGATCGGGTGGGCCTTGAAAGCGGCAAGCGCCGCCTCGTCGGCGAACTCGCCGTAGACGACGAAGTCGACCGGCTCGCTGACGCTGTCGCAGGCAAGGTTGCGGCCGATTTCCAGAAAGCGGGCGTGCGGGTTGCCCTCAAGCGTCTTGAGACCCGCGAAAACCGCTTCGCGGTTGTCGGGAGACGCGGCGGTGAAGAAAACGATATGCCGGATCATCTGCTGCCAGACCTCGGAAACGCGACGCATGAGCGCTGCCAAATCACACTTTGCGGACAAAATCGAGAGAATTGGGCAAAATCAGCGACGATCCCCGGCAAAGACCCAAGAAGCAGTTGCATCAGCGGGCGTTTACCTTTGAAATGGCGCCCACAGCGGACATGCGGCGGAAGGTGCTCGATCATGCGTAATTTCGGCGACGGGATCTCGGGACAGCCGGTGATCACCCGGCGGGGAGCCTTGGCCTGGCTCGGCGGCACGGCCCTGACACTGACGGCCTGCTCCCCCACCGGTTCGCCCGCGCCCGGCGGCTATCTGGCGCCGCCGACGACGCCGTCGGCGCCGCTGACTTCCGGCGAAACGCTCGGCACGGGATCGGTACGCGTCGGCCTCTTGCTGCCCAAGACGGCCAGCGGCAACGGCGCCTCGCTGGCCTTGGCCATGCAGAACGCCGCCAACCTCGGCCTCGGCGACTTCACCGCCAACGACCTCACCGTGCTGGTCAAGGATTCCAAGGGCACCTCGGAAGGCGCCGCGCAGGCCGCCCAGGCGGCGCTGTCGGAGGGAGCCGAACTGCTGATCGGGCCGCTGTTCGCCGCCGAAGTGACCGGCGCCGCCCCGGTGGCGCGCGCCGCCAACGTGCCGGTGCTGGCCTTCTCGTCCGATCCCTCGGTGGCCGCCCCCGGCGTGTTCCTGATGGGCTTCCTGGTCGACAGCCAGGTGCAGCGCATTCTGGCCGAAGTGTCGAAGGCCGGCCGCAAGTCGGTGGCTGCCATCATCTCGCAGAGCGCCTACGGCAACCTTGCCGAGGCCTCGCTGCGCCAGAACGCCGGCCGCTACGGCATGCGCGTCGCCGAGGTCGAACGCTTCGCCGCCGGCAATCCGGCCCAGGCGGTCGCCGCCGTGGCCGCCAACGCCGCCCAGATCGACTGCGTGTTCGTGCCCGAAGGGCCGGGCGTGGCACCGGAAGTGGCGCAGGGCCTGCGTTCGGCCGGCGTCGATCTCAACCGCATCAAGATCTTCGGCACCGGCGTCTGGAACGACCGCGCCGTCTACGGCAACCCGGCGCTGGCCGGCGCCTGGTTCCCCTCGCCCGATCTCTCGGGCATTGCCGCCTTCTCGGGGCGCTATCGCTCGAGCTACGGCGGCGAGCCGCCGCTGATCGCCTCCCTGGCCTACGACGCCGTGGTGCTGGCCGCCGGTCTGGTCAAGACGGCCGGACCGCAGCGCTTCCAGACAAGCGTCATCGGCAACCCGCAGGGCTTCCTGTCGTCGGTCAACGGCCTGTTCCGCTTCAACGCCAACGGCACCAACGACCGTGGCCTCGCCGTCTACGAAGTGGCGACGGGGGCCCCGACGCAGGTGTCGCCCGCTCCCCGCTCGTTCGCCGCCGCCTGACGGCGACGGTCAGCGGCGCGGCGCCGCCGTGGAGCCGCCGACCACCAGTTCGAGCGGCAACATGACCGACCGCCCCGGCGCGCCCGGCGCCTCGCCGCCGAGAATCAGATCGACGGCGGCGGCGCCCTTGTCGGCGATCGGCTGAGCGATGGTGGTGATCGACGGCTGATGATGCGCCGCCTCCGGCGTACCGTCGAAGCCCACGACCGACACGTCGTCCGGCACCGTGAGGCCACGGCCGCGCAGGCTGCGGCAGGCGTAGATGGCAACGAGATCGGACGTGCACAGCAGCGCCGTGGTGGCGGGATAGTCGGCCAGCAGCCGGCCCACCGCCGTTTCCACCGTCTGGCTGTCGGCCTGCGTCTCGAACACCGGCCGTTCGCCAAGACCGGCTTCGGCAAAGGCCTCGCGGTAGCTCGACAGGCGCCGGCGCACCACTTCGAAGCGCGAGCGGGCGACGCGGCGGTCGTCGACGTAGCCGACGTAGCCGTCGGTGTCGGAAGCGTAGGTGATGACGGCGATGTCGCGATGACCGAGAGCGATGAGGTGGCGCGCCGCCTCGCGGGCGCCGGCGTAATCGTCGACCTTGACGATGTCGACGTCCTGGCGGGACTGGAAGTCGACGGCGACGAAGGGCAGACCGCGCTTGCGGGCCAGTTCGACCAGCCGGCTGCCGTCGGCCATGCAGCTCAGGATGAAACCATCGACCAGGGCCGTGCGGATGTTCCAGGCGGCCACTTCGTCGTCGAGGGCCGAGACGAGGGCAATGCCGGCGCCGCGCGCCTGGCAGCGGCGGGCGACGCCGGCCAGGAACTCGCGCATGTAGGGGTCTTCGAAGAACCCCGGCAACGGACCGTAGGATACGACGCCGATGGCGTTGACGCGACCGGCCCGCAGCAGGCGGCCGCGCGGGTCGGGGCCGCGATAGCCGAGGGTGCGGGCGGCTTCCTCGACGCGCTCGCGCAGCGCCTCGCTGACCAGGTCGGGGCGGTTGAAGACGTTGGAGACGGTGCCCTGACTGACACCGGCGGCCCGGGCGACATCGGCGAGTTTGACGGTACTGCTCATAGCGATCGACTGTTCGCCCCGCTGGTTGTCGTCGGGTGGCGTCGACCCGGCGAACAGGATTTTGCCGGCCAATTTGCCCGCCAAAATGTCGCAGCGGCGCTCTGGCTTGTAAACAGAATTCTTGCCACTGCTGCCCCCTGCCTCAGTCCGTCTTGCGGCGGCGGTAGCGCACCGTCTCGAAGCGCATGGCGAGCGAATCAACCATCAGCAGCCGGCCGATCAGCGGCTCGCCGATGCCGCAGACGAGCTTGATCACTTCCATGGCCTGCAGCGAGCCGAGAATGCCCGGCAGGGCGCCGATGACGCCGGCCTCGGCGCAGGCCGGCACGACGCCGGCCGGCGGCGGGGTCGGGAACAGGTCGCGATAACCGGGGTTGGGGCGGCCGTCGGCGTCGCTGGCGAACGGCAGCAGCGTGGTAATGGAACCGTCGAAGGCGCCGATGGCGGCGGTGACCAGCGGCCGGCCGGCCGCCGCGCAGGTGTCGGCAAGCAGATAGCGGGTGGTGAAGTTGTCCGAACCGTCGACGACGACATCGTAGCGGCCGACGAGTTCGCCGGCGTTGTCGGCCGTCAGGCGGGCCTTGACCGGCTCGACGACGGTGAACGGATTGACGTGGGCGAGCGCCTCGACGGCGCTTTCCACCTTGGGCCGGCCCACCGCCTCGCTGGGGTGGATGACCTGGCGCTGCAGGTTGCTGGTCGAGACGATGTCGTCGTCAATTACCCCGAGCGTGCCGATGCCGGCGGCGGCGAGATAGAGCAGGACGGGCGAACCGAGACCGCCGGCCCCGACCACCAGCACCCGGGCCGCCTTGAGCTTCTGCTGACCGACGCCGCCGACTTCGCGCAGCACGATGTGGCGCGCGAAGCGTTCGATTTCGGCCTGAGACAATGCCGCCATGGTCATCCCCTTCCGGCCATCACTCGCGACCGGGCCGGTTGCCGCCGGTATAGAGCATCACCGGCGGCTCCGGAATTGGCCACGGCCTCGACCTTCGGAGGGGGCGCCTCACAGGATGAAGCGGCTGAGATCCTTGTTGCGGGCGAGATCGCCGACCGCCGCCTGCACCGCTGCCGCGTCGACGGTCACGGTCTCGCCCGACCGATCGGGGGCGGAGAACGAAATGTCGTCGAGGATGCGCTCGAGCACCGTCTGCAGCCGCCGGGCGCCGATGTTCTCGACGGTGGCGTTGACGTCGACGGCGATCTCGGCGATGGCGTCGATGGCGTCGTCGGTGAAGACGAGCGTGACGCCCTCGGTGGCCAGGAGGGCGACGTACTGCTTGCTGAGCGAGGCTTCCGGCTCGGTCAGGATGCGGCGGAAATCATCCCGGTCGAGCGGCTTCAGCTCGACGCGGATCGGCAGTCGGCCCTGCAGCTCGGGCAGGAGATCGGACGGCTTGGCGATGTGGAAGGCGCCGGAGGCGATGAACAGGATGTGGTCGGTCTTGACCGCGCCGTGCTTGGTCGACACCGTCGTCCCCTCGATGAGCGGCAAGAGGTCGCGCTGCACGCCCTCGCGCGACACCGAGCCGTCGCGGCCGTCGCGGGCGCAGATCTTGTCGATCTCGTCGATGAAGACGATGCCGTTGTTCTCCACCGTGGCGATGGCCTCGGCGACGATCTTGTCCTGATCGATCAGCTTGTCGGCCTCGTCCTGCAGCAGCAGGTCGTGGCTTTCCTTGACGGTGACGCGGCGGCCCTTCTTGTTGCCGCCCATCATCTTCTGCATCATGTCGGAGAGGTTGAGCACGCCCATCTGGCCGCCGGGCAGGCCGGGAATGTCCATGGTCGGCAGCGCCGCGCCGCCGCCGGACACCTCGATCTCGATTTCCTTGTCGTCGAGCTCGCCGGCCCGCAGCTTCTTGCGGAAGCTGTCGCGGGTCGACGGACTGGCCGAAGCGCCGACCAGGGCGTCGAGCACGCGCTCCTCGGCGGCGACGTGGGCCTTGGCCTCGACGTCCTTGCGCTTCTGAGCCCGCACGAGGCCGATGCCGACCTCCAGGAGGTCGCGGACGATCTGCTCGACGTCGCGGCCGACGTAGCCGATCTCGGTGAACTTGGTGGCTTCGACCTTGACGAACGGAGCGTTGGCCAGCCGGGCCAGCCGGCGCGAGATCTCGGTCTTGCCGACGCCGGTGGGGCCGATCATCAGGATGTTCTTGGGCGCCACTTCCTCGCGCAGGGCGGGGTCGAGCTGCAGGCGGCGCCAGCGGTTGCGCAGGGCGATGGCGACGGCGCGCTTGGCGTCCTTCTGGCCGACGATGTAGCGGTCGAGTTCGGAAACGATCTCGCGGGGGGAGAAATCGGGCATGTCGATGATCCGTGAAAGGGCAGAACGGGAGCCGGCCCGCGAGGCAGGGCCTCGAGCGGGCGAGCGGTCAGGTCCGGGCGTCGAGGGTTTCGACGACGACGTTCTCGTTGGTGTAGACGCAGATGTCGGCGGCGATCTTCATGGCGCGGCGGGCGACGGTTTCAGCGTCGAGATCCGTTGCCATGAGCGCGCGGGCGGCGGCGAGAGCGTACATGCCGCCGGAGCCGATGCCGGTGACGCCGCCTTCCGGCTCGAGCACATCACCGGTGCCGGTCAGCACCAGCGTCACGCCGGCGTCGGCGACGATCATCATCGCCTCGAGGCGGCGCAGATAGCGATCGGTACGCCAGTCCTTGGCCAACTCGACGCAGGCCCGCGTCAGCTGGCCGGGATATTGCTCGAGCTTGGCCTCGAGGCGCTCGAACAGCGTGAAGGCGTCGGCGGTGGCGCCGGCGAAGCCGGCGACGACATCGCCCTTGCCGAGGCGGCGAACCTTGCGCGCCGTATGCTTGATGACGGTGGCACCCAGCGTCACCTGTCCGTCGCCGGCCAGCACCACCTTGTCGCCCTTGCGCACCGCGACGATGGTCGTGCCGTACCAGGTATTGGCATCGGAATGGTCGATCATGCAGCTCTCCTCGTGGCGGAACGACCCGCCCGAAGCGCTGAGCCGATTCCCCGATGGGTCCGTCAGCCGCCGCCGCGATGACGGCGGCGAGCGGACGGAACGCTCTTATGTAGGAGGCCGCCGCCGACATGCAACGGGCACCAGGCGGGCCGGCCAATCACCAAACGGCGAGCTTCAGGCGCCGTGGCCGACGCGGTCGTACTGGCCGTGCGGCAGGAAGCGGTAGAGATAGCCCGGCACGATGGCCGCCACGGCGCGCGGCGGCAGACCGAGGCCGGGAAGATCGCGGCCGTCGGCGATCGCCGCCGGCGAGACGACGTTGTCGGTGGCCAGCATGTCGACTTCGTCGGCGGCGAGCGGGCTGCCCGGCACCCAGGCCGTCGCCCTGGCCAGCGCCCGGGCGAGGCCGGCCGACACCTTGACGAAGCGGGCCTTGCGGCCGCTCTCGCGCGCCGCCAGCGCCATGCAGTCGGCGAGCGTCATGACGTCGGGACCGCCGAGTTCGTAGACGGTGCCGGGACGGGCGGCGCCAGCGACGGCGCGGGCCACGGCGGCGGCGACATCCTCGACGTAGACCGGCTGCAGCCGGGTCGTGCCACCGCCGATCAGCGGCAGCAGCGGCGTGAGGCTGGCCAGGCCGGCGAACAGGTTGAAGAAATGGTCCTCGGGACCAAAGACCACCGAAGGCCGCAGGATGACGGCATCGGGCACGGCCGCGAGCACGGCGGCTTCGCCCTCGGCCTTGGAATGGGCGTAGGCAACCGTCGAGGTCGCGTCGGCGCCGATGGCCGACAGGTGTACGAAGCGATCGATGCCGGCGGCGCGGGCCGCCTCGGCGATGCGGCGGGCCCCGTCGGCGTTGACCGCCGCGGCCGTCTGGGCACCGGCGGCGCGCAACACGCCCACGGCGTTGACGACGGCATCGGCGCCGGCGACGGCCGCCCTGACCGAATCGGCGAATCGCAGGTTGGCCTGCACCGGCACGATCTGGCCGACGCCGCCGAGCGGCTGCAGGTGGAAGGCGAGATCGGGGCGGCGGACGGCGACGCGCACGCGATAGCCGGCGGCGGCCAGGGCGCGAACGATGTGGCGACCGATGAAGCCGGAACCGCCGAAGACGGTGACGAGGCGGGGCTGCTGGGAAATCAGGGTCATGCGTGCTGCGTCCGATCTTGGCCGACACGGTGGCGGGACTGGAAGCAGGCCGATACGTGGCCCTCCCGATGCCCCAACGTCCCGACGGCCATGTCTCCATACGGGGCGGTGGCGCGGCCGGGCCGGAAAACGGCGGCGCGCCCCACATTTTTCATATAAGAGCCCGGCGGCCGCTGTACAGGGCGGGTCGTGGACAACGACAAAAACCGAACAGATAAATTCAGTTGGCGTTGAAATCCCCGTTGACAAGCCCGGCGCCAGACCGTATTCACCGCCCCACCAGCGAGCCCCTATGCCCAGGTGGCGGAATTGGTAGACGCGCACGGTTCAGGTCCGTGTGCCGCGAGGCGTGAAGGTTCGAGTCCTTTCCTGGGCACCAAACCTCATAGAGCGCTCGCTGGTCAAACCTCCCCTTCGGATGCGAAGCAGACCGCCCTCCGGGCGGCAGGCTTTCGTCTTGCCCGGCGGCGGCGAAAAGCCGCTTGCAAATGGCTGGCCGGCCTTCGCATAGTCCTGTCGAACTTGCGACCGGCGACAGGCCGGCGTTCCGGAGTTGAGAGCAATGATGATTCGTGTCCACGAGGGCGATCTGCCCGATCTTTCGGCCTACGGTGACGTGGTCGCCGTCGACACCGAGACGCTGGGGCTCAACCCCCACCGCGATCGTCTCTGCGTCGTGCAGCTGTCGCCGGGCGACGGCACCGCCGACGTAGTGCGCATCGCCAAGGGGCAGACGCGCGCCCCCAACCTCGAGGCGCTGCTCACCGACCCCAACCGCATCAAGGTGTTCCACTTCGCCCGCTTCGACATCGCCATCCTGAAGCAGGCGTTCGGCATCGAGGTGGGGCCGCTGTTCTGCACCAAGATCGCCTCGCGGCTGTCGCGCACCTACACCGACCGGCACGGCCTCAAGGACGTGGCGCGCGAACTCGTTGGCATCGACATGTCCAAGCAGCAGCAGTCGTCGGACTGGGGCGCTGCCAATCTGTCGCCGGCCCAGGTCGAGTACGCGGCCACCGACGTGCTGTACCTGCACGCCATGCGCGAGCGCCTGACCGCCATGCTGGAGCGCGAAGGCCGGCTCGAAATGGCCGAAGCCTGCTTCCGTTTCCTGCCGACGCGGGCCGCTCTCGACCTCGCCGGCTGGCCGGAGGAAGACATCTTCTCGCACAGTTGATTTTTGTTGCACCCTCTCCCGCGTTAGGAACGCTTGGTTTATGGTTTTCGGAGAGGATCGGCGGCCGAAAACGGGTTGCAGCGAGCGAGACGGAAGCGGCGCGATATGGTGGCAGTGGCGGGCGGGTTTTCTGGCGATGACGACGGCGGGGCGCGCCTCAGGGCGCAGGCCTTCGCGCGCGCGGCCCGCCAGAGCCGTCAGGCGCGCCGGTTGCGCTGGCTGCTGCCAGCCATCGGCGTGCTGCTGACGCTGGTCATCGTCGGCGCCACCACGGTGACGCGCATTGCCATCGGCCTGTCGATCGGCGATCTGCACATCGACAGTTCCGGCCTGACCATGGATGCGCCGCACCTGTCGGGCAGCGACGGCAAGGGCCGGACCTACAACGTGACGGCCGAAAACGCCATCCAGAGCCTCACCGACACGCGCATCATCCGGCTGACCAAGATCGTCGCCCACGTCAAGCAGGCCGACGACAGCTTTGCCGACTTCTCCGCCGATTCGGGCATCTACGACGCCGGTGCCCAGAAGCTGACGTTGCTCGACAACATCAAGATCATCGGTTCCGACAGCTCGACCGCCGACCTCAAGCAGGCGGTGATCGACCTGTCGACCGGTGCCGTCACGTCCGACGGTCCGGTGGCCTTTTCCTCGACGCTGGGCGAGATCAAGGCCAAGGATATGGGCGTGACGCGCAAGGCCGGCTCGATCACCTTCGGCGGCGGCGTGCACATGACGATTGACCCCAAGGGCATGCAGGCCCCCAATCCCCTCAAGGACAGCCTCGACAAGGCAGGAAGCAAGCCATGACCGTTTCTTTCATTGATAAGCTGGTGCCGTTGCGGCGCATTGCCCTGATTGCCGGGGCCGTCGCGGGCCTGACCGTGGCCGTTCCGGCCATGGCCGCCACCCAGACCGCTGCCATGCCCAAGGTCTACCAGGGCCTCGGCATGTCGTCGGACCAGCCGGTCCAGATCGAATCCGAGCAGCTCGAAGTGCATCAGGACGAGAACGTGGCGCTGTTCTCCGGCCACGTCGTCGCCCGCCAGGGCCAGACGGTGCTGAAGAGCGACAAGCTGACCGTCTACTACACCGGCTCGCCGCTTGGCGACGCGCAGGCGTCGCAGCAGCCGCAGCAGATCCGTCGCCTCGAAGCGACCGGCAACGTGCTGGTGACCTCGGCCGACCAGACGGCCAGCGGCGAGAGCGCCGTGTTCGACACGGCCGCCAACACCATCGTGCTCACCGGCAACGTCGTGCTGACTCAGGGCGAGAACGTCATCCGCGGCGCCCGCCTCAACATCAACGTCGCCACCAACCAGGCCAAGATGGAGGGCGGCCGCGTGCAGATGCTGATCGCCCCCAAGAGCCTGCAGAACAACAACAACTGATCGGGGTGCCGGACGGCATCGCCGCCGGCCTTCCGTCACCGTCGCCGCCGACCGAGGCAGCGCCTACCGGGATTTTGACAACTCCGTGTTCAAGCGATCTGCCAAAGCCGCCGCCATCCCCGCGCCCGCCGATGGCCAGCCGGTCGACCTGTCGGTCCACCACGTGTCGAAGACCTTCGGCAAGCGCCCCGTCGTGCGCGATGTGTCGATGCACGTGCGCTCCAGCGAGGCGGTCGGCCTGCTCGGGCCCAACGGCGCCGGCAAGACGACGCTGTTCTACATGATCACCGGCCTCATCCCGGTCGACAGCGGCACCATCGAACTCGACGGCCACGACATCACCGGCTATCCGATGTTCCGGCGCGCCCGCCTCGGCATCGGCTACCTGCCGCAGGAAGCCTCGATCTTCCGCGGCCTGTCGGTGGAAGGCAACATTCGCGCCGTGCTCGAGCTGGTCGAGCCCGACCGCGACGCCCGCGAGCAGCAGCTCGACGAACTGCTCGACGAGTTCCACCTCGGCCATCTCCGCCGCCAGCCGGCCATCGCGCTGTCGGGCGGCGAGCGGCGCCGGGCCGAAATCGCCCGGGCGCTGGCCAGCCGGCCGGCGTTCATGCTGCTCGACGAACCGTTCGCCGGCGTCGACCCCATCGCCGTCGGCGACATCCAGGCGCTGGTGCGCCATCTCACCAGCCGCGGCATCGGCGTGCTGATTACCGACCACAACGTGCGCGAGACGCTGGGGCTCATCGACCGCGTCTACATCCTGCATTCCGGTACGCTGCTGGTCGAAGGCACGCCCGAGGACATCATTTCCGACCCGGCCGCCCGCCGCGTTTACCTCGGTGAGCAATTTACGCTTTGAAGCGGCCGCCTCAT
Source organism: uncultured Pleomorphomonas sp. (assembly GCA_937868725.1). Taxonomy (GTDB): domain Bacteria; phylum Pseudomonadota; class Alphaproteobacteria; order Rhizobiales; family Pleomorphomonadaceae; genus Pleomorphomonas. The sequence goes on along the minus strand of CALMMQ010000014.1, from coordinate 14,506 downwards.
AGGGTATGAAGCAAAAAGCGGACCAGCTGCACGGGGCTCAGCGCCTTTTTTTGCAGCTGGGGGTAGCTTGGCTTGGCCCTGTGACGGTGAGGAACGTTGATGGCACTGTCGGCACGACTGGAGATGAGGCAAAGCCAATCCCTGGTGATGACGCCGCAGCTCATGCAGGCCATCAAGCTGCTGCAGCTTTCCAACATGGATCTGGCCACCTACGTCGAACAGGAACTTGAGCGCAATCCGCTGCTCGAGCGCAACGACGAGGGGAGCGACAGCGCCGAGGCCGGCGAGGCACCAGAGGTGCCGGACGGCGGCTCGGTGGTGGCGGAAACCGCCGAATGGTTCGAGAGCGAAGGCGCGCCCAGCCCCGAGCGGGTCAGCAACGTGCTCGACACCGATCTCGGCAACGTCTACCCCGACGACAGCGGCACCGAACGGGCCAACGAGCACGTCGGTGCCATGGCCGGCAGCGACTGGGCCTCGGTCGGGCGCGGCGGCGGCGGGGAGGACTACAACCTCGAAAGTTTCGTCGCCGGCGAGATCAGCCTCGCCGATCACCTGCTCGAACAGCTGGCTGTGTCGATCGTCGACCCGGCGAAGCGGCTGATCGGCCGCGACCTGATCGATCAGGTCGACGAGGCCGGCTACCTGCGCGCCGACCTGCCGGCGGTGGCCGAGCGGCTCGGCACGTCGCTGGCGGCGGTGCAGGAGGTCGTGGCGGTGCTGCAGACCTTCGAGCCGACCGGCGTCTGCGCCCTCAACCTTGCCGAATGTCTGGCGCTGCAGCTGGCCGAGAAGAACCGGCTCGACCCGGCCATGCGGACGCTGCTCGATCACCTCGACCTGCTGGCCCGGCGCGATCTCGCCCATCTGCGGCGGCTGTGCGACGTCGATGACGAAGACCTCGGCGACATGATCCGCGAGATCGTGGCGCTCGATCCCAAGCCCGGCCTGGTGTTCGGCTCGACGCAGGTGCAGACCGTGGTGCCCGACGTGCTGGTGCAGGCGGCGGCCGATGGCGGCTGGCTGGTGGAGCTCAACTCCGACACGCTGCCGCGCGTCCTCGTCAACCAGGCTTATTACGCCAAGGTGGCGGCGTCGGCGAGCGACAGCGAAAAGGCCTACCTCGGCGACTGCTTCCAGTCGGCCAACTGGCTGACCAAGAGCCTCGACCAGCGGGCCAAGACCATCCTCAAGGTGGCAACCGAAATCGTCCGCCAGCAGGACGCCTTCCTGGCCAAGGGCGTCGCCCATCTGCGGCCGCTCAACCTGCGCATGATCGCCGACGCCATCGGCATGCACGAATCGACGGTGTCGCGCGTCACCTCCAACAAGTACATGGCGACGAGCCGCGGCATCTTCGAGCTCAAGTACTTCTTCACCTCCTCGATCGCCTCGGCCGAGGGGGGCGACGCCCATTCGGCCGAAGCGGTGCGCCACCGCATCCGCCAGATGATCGACGCCGAGACGGCGGCCGACGTGCTGTCGGACGACACCATCGTCAAGCTGCTGCGCGACGACGGCATCGACATCGCCCGCCGCACCGTGGCCAAGTACCGCGAGGCCATGCGCATCCCGTCGTCGGTGCAGCGCCGGCGGCTGAAGCTGATGGGCAGCTGAGCGGCGGCGTTTTCCGGCCAGGCCACCGAAGCAATTGATTCCCCGACGTGAAGACGACGGAAAGCGGTTCGTCGATTAGTCGAGGTGGTATGTTGACCTTGCCCCCTTCTCTCTCCACATCATCAGCATGTGGGACGCACAGCGGTGCGTCGCCCGCCCGAACGAGATGGGAGCTTCCTTGACCTCGTCGATCCCCCGCCACTCAGGACAGAGTTGCCGCGCTCCCCTCGGGAATGCCGACAGCGATGGCCGGAGCGGGGAAACTGCTGTCGCCGCCACGGGAAAACGCGCCACCGGGCGGCGAGGCGCCATGCGCCAGGAGCGTTCCTTCCGGGGAGCGGCTTCAAACCGGCATTGCCGACCGGCGGCGGATGGCTGGAACACCGGCGCGTGAAACGAGGAATTCTGATGCCGCTACGCATTACCGGAAAGAACGTCGACATCGGCCAGGCCTTGCGCGAACACATCACCGAACGTGTCGCGGACGAGCTCGGCAAGTATTACGACGGCACGTACACCGGTCACGTCGTGGTCCAGAAGGATGGCACCGGCTTCATCGTCGACTGCTCCATCCAGCTGGCGTCCGGCACGACGATGCAGTCGCGCGGGGAGGCCCACGAGGTCTATCCCGCCGCCGACAAGATGGTCGAGCGCATCGGCAAGCGGCTGCGTCGCTACAAGCGCAAGCTGAAGGCTTACAAGGGGGGTGAATCGGCAGCCGGCGATCAGTCGCCGGATTCGCCCCACCGTGAGCTCGAAGCGCATACCACCGTGTTCGCGGCGGTGGACGTCGAGGAAGTGCCGGAGGATTTCGCCCCGACCGTGGTGGCCGAAACGATGCAGAAGGTCCGCACCATCAAGGTGTCCGAGGCGGTCATGGACCTCGACCTTACCGGCGCGACGGTGGTCGTCTTCCGCAACGCCGGCAGCGGGGCGATCAACGTCGTCTATCGCCGCGTCGACGGCAATATCGGCTGGATCGACCCGGCGCTCAGCGAGATTTCCCGGTAAACGACGGCAAACGGTCTGTCGCAAGGCGGACTAACGCGTTATGAGAGACGCTTCGGAAGGTCGGCCGCCGCCGACCTTCCATTTCTTGTTTGAAGGCACGACTATGGACCTCAGCGACCTCCTGACCGCCGGCGCCATCATGCCGCGCGTCAAGGCCACCACAAAGAAACAGGCCCTGGTGGACCTGGCGGCCCAAGCGGCGCAACTGACCGGTCGCGGTGCCAACGAGATCCTCGAGACGCTGCTGCAGCGCGAGAAGCTGGGCTCCACCGGCGTCGGCCACGGCGTCGCCATTCCGCACGGCAAGCTCAGCGGCCTCGGCAAGCTGACCGGCGTGTTCGCCCGTCTCGAGCGGCCGATCGATTTCGACGCGCTCGACAACGAGCCGGTCGACCTGATGTTCCTGCTGCTGGCGCCCGACAATGCCGGTGCCGATCACCTCAAGGCGCTTGCCCGCATCGCCCGCGTGCTGCGCGATAGCGACACGGCCGGCCGCCTGCGGGAAGCCGGCGACGCGGCGGCGATCTACGCCCTGCTGATCGATCCGGAAAAGTCCAACGCCGCCTGAGGCCCGTCAGCCCGGCCAGCGCTGCCGGGCCATGGCCAGCGCGCCGTCGAGGGCGTCGCCGACCGGTTCGGCGAGGCGCCCCTTGCCATGGCCGATATGGGGCCGATAGCTGGTGGCCAGACCGCCGGTGAGGGCCAGACGCTCGGCCCCGAGACCGGCCAGCCGCTCGATCAGTGCCTCGACCTCCCCCACCGCCTGCCGCCGCAGTTCGCCGGCCACCGCGTCGCCGGCGGCGGCGTAGTCGAACACCAGCGGCGTCAGGCTGGCCCAATCGCGCGGCACGGCCTTGACGGCCCAGGCGAGCATGACGGCGGGATCGTCGTCGAAACGGGCCATCAGCGCCGCCGTGAACGGGGAGGACGGTGCCAGCCCCTCGCCGGCGGCCAGCGCCCAGCGGGCGGCGCGGTGGCCGACCACCGCCCCCGAGGCACCGTCGGAGAGGGCAAAGCCCCAGCCGCCAACCCGATAGGTCGAGCCGTCGGCCCGCCGGCCATAGCCCTGACTGCCGGTGCCGAGAATGAGGATGGCGCCCGGAGCGCCGGCGTGGGCACCGCGTAGCGCCGTGTCGGCATCGGTGGTGACAAGCCAGTCGGCGAAGGGAAAGGGGTGAGCCGCGAGGCGCTCGGCGGCCGGGCGGGCGTTGGCGCCAGCGAGACCGAACACGGCGTAGACGCGGTCGCCGTCGCCGAGCCCGGCGGCGCGGGCCGCCGCCACGATGGCACGGGCGGCGCCCTCGCCGTCGGTGGTCAGGTTGGCCGGGCCGGCAAGGCCATTGCCGATCAACCGGCCATCGGCGTCGGTCAGACGGGCCTTGCAGGCGGTTCCGCCGCCGTCGATGCCGAGATAGAGCGGCGACCGGCTCACGGCTGGGCCACCCCGTCCGGCACCGCGCCGTCGGCCAGCAGGGCCATGGACACCTCATCGTAATCGACGCCGCCAAGCCGGAAGGCGCGGACGTGGTAGCCCTCGCGGACGAAGCCGACGCTTTCGTAGAGGGCGATGGCCTTGACGTTGTCGGCCCGCGCCTTGAGCTCGACGCGGCGGAAGCCGAAGGCCCAGGCGGCGGCCAGCGTCGTCTCGATCAGCGCCCGGCCGAGGCCACGGCCGCGCCAGGCGGCCAGGACGCCGATGCCGAGCGTGCCGCGATGCGACCAGACCTCACGGTCCGACAGCGCCACGACGTCGCACCAGCCGACCACCTCGCCACCAGCGACGGCGAAGAACTGCGGCAGACCGCGGCTGGCCACCATCTTGGCGAAAGTGATGGCCGAGCGGCGCGGCGGCGTGCCCTGAAAGGCCAGGAAATGCGATTCACGCGCCACGGCGCCGACGGTGCGGCGCCAGGACTCGATATCGTCCATCTCGGCCGGACGGATGATCACGCCGTCGTCCATGCCCGCCTCCCGCCTGTCAGCCGGTCACCGGTCGAGGCCGGCCAGCAGAATGTATTTCTTCTCAACGTATTCGTCGATGCCGTGGTGCGAGCCCTCGCGGCCGTTGCCGCTCTCCTTGACGCCGCCGAACGGGGCGAGCTCGGAGGATATGAGGCCGGAGTTGACGCCGACCATGCCGTACTGCAGCCGCTCGGCGACGCGGAAGATGCGGCCGATGTCGCGCGAGAACAGGTAGGAGGCGAGGCCGAATTCGCTGGCGTTGGCCGCCGCCACCACCTCATCCTCGCTGTCGAAGCGGAACACCGGCGCCAGCGGGCCGAAGGTCTCCTCGCGCGCCACCACCATGTCGGCGGTGACGCCGGTGAGCAGCGTCGGCTCGAAGAAGGTGCGGCCGAGGGCGGCGCGCTTGCCGCCGATCGCCAGACTGGCGCCCTTGCCGAGGGCATCGGCGACGTGCTCCTCGACCTTGGCCACCGCCGCCTCGGTGATCAGCGGCCCCTGCGTCACGCCGAGCGCCATGCCGTCGCCGACCTTGAGGCCGGCGATGGCCTCAGTGAGGCGGGCGACGAAGGCGTCGTGAATGCCCGACTGGACGTAGAGGCGGTTGGCGCAGACGCAGGTCTGACCCATGTTGCGGAACTTCGACACCATGGCGCCCTCGACGGCGGCGTCGAGATCGGCGTCGTCGAAGACGATGAACGGGGCATTACCGCCGAGTTCCATGTAGGTCTTCTTCACCGTGTCGGCGCACTGCTTCATCAGCAGCTTGCCGGTGGCCGTCGAACCGGTGAACGACAGCACGCGGATGTCGGGATGGCTGGTCAGCACCGGACCGATGGCCGAAGCGCGGCCGGTGACGACGTTGAACACGCCGGCCGGCAGACCGGCGCGCTCGGCCAGCACCGCCAGCGCCAGCGCCGTCAGCGGCGTCTCCAGCGCCGGCTTGACGATGGTGGTGCAGCCGGCGGCCAGGGCCGGCGCCACCTTGCGGGTGATCATCGCCGCCGGGAAGTTCCACGGCGTGATGGCCGCCACCACGCCGGCCGGCTGGCGGATGACCAGCATGCGGGCGTCGGCGCGATGGGAGGGCAGCGTCTCGCCGGCGATGCGCTTGGCTTCCTCGGCGTAGAACTCGATGTAGGCGGCGGCGTAGTCGATCTCGCCCAGCGCCTCGGCGTAGGGCTTGCCCTGCTCGGCCGTCATGATCTGCGCCAGGTCCTCGCGGTTGGCGGTGACGAGGTCGAACCACTTGCGCAACAGGCGCGACCGCTCCTTGGCGACGCGGGCCGCCCAGGGGCCCATGGCACGGGCGGCGCCGTCGACGGCGGCCGCCACCTCGGCGGCGGTCATCGCCGGCACGCAGGCGATGACGGCGCCCGTCGACGGATTGGTGACCGGCAGCGTCGGATCGCCGACGAAGGCGCCGCCGACGTAGCAGCGGTCACTGAACAGCGAAGCATCCTTGAGCGCGAGCGTCATGACGGAGACCCTTCCTCACTGGCGGCCGGGGCGGGAACGTCCTCCTCGCCGGCCGGCGGACCGAGATGCAGCAGGCGGCCATCGCCATCGATGGCCCCGAGCCGGAACAGCAGCCGGCGCATGTGATCGGGCACCGGCGCGGCGGCAACGATCGGCGGCCGCTTCTTGTAATAGGGAATGACGATCTCGCGGGCGTGCAGATGCAAATTGCGATCGACGGCGCGGGCGGCGTCGCCGCCATAGAGGCCGTCGCCGACGATGGGGCAGCCGAGATGGGCCATGTGGACGCGCAACTGGTGGGTGCGGCCGGTACGCGGATTGAGATCGACGACCGACAGGCGCTCGCCCGCCGCCACGACGCGATAGTCGGTGACCGAGGGCTGGCCGGAAGCATCGACCTTCATCCACCACGACCGTTTCTCGTGCACCAGCTTGGCCAGCGGCGCGTCGATGCGGCCGGCCGCCTCGGGCGGGCGGCCCAGCACGACGGCGAGATAGGTTTTCGAAACCTTCTGGCTGGCGAACAGCTCGCCGAGCTCGCGGACGGCGCGGCGATGACGGCCGAGTGTCAGGCAGCCGGAGGTGTCCTTGTCGAGCCGATGGGCCAGTTGCGGCGGATTGGGCAGGCCGAACTGCAGGGCAGGAAAGTGCTGATCGAGCGTCTCGCCGCCGCCGAAGCCGGCGTGGACGGGAATGCCGGCCGGCTTGTCGATCACCAGGATCGACCCGTCGCGGAAAAGGATGCGGCTCAGAAGGTCTTCGTCGGTCATGCACCCGCCTCGGGGACAGCGTTCGCGGCAGCGGCGCAACGCAGCGCCGCCAGGCGCAGGTGTCATAGACCGGTTTGGGGGGGCTTGCGAAGCCCCAAACCTTGCCGCCCCGTCAAGGCAGCAGCCGGGCGTAGGCGCAGGAGGCCGCCGATACGGCCACCTGCAGTTCGCCGGGGGAAATGCCGAACGGCGCCAGAGCACTCGTGAAGATGTCTTCGAAAGCGCCGAGCCGGTCCTTGATGGCGGCGGCGATGTCGGCACGCACGCCGCCCTCCGAGGTTGGCCCGCCGGCGTCGGCGGAGACGACGATCGCCGCCTCGTTGGCAAGCTTGGCCAGGCGGTTGCCGAGATCGATGGGGGCGCGCAGCCGCACCATCTCGGAGCCGGCGACGGTGGCCGGCACGGTGGCGACGACCGGCGGATCGCTGGCGAAGGCGGCACTGCCCTTGGCCCACACCCGGAGACCGTCGGTGGCGATCAGCGGCACGAAGCCGGACGCCGCTTCGTCGGTGCTGGCGCGGTCGCGGTAGAACGACACGACGGCGCGGGCCGGCCGGCCGGCCACCGTGACGTCGGAATAGGCACCGGTACACTTGATGGAGCGGATCTCGGCGTCGCCGGCGTCGATGACCACTTCCCAGGGCAGCACGAATTCGCTGACATGGCCGATGGCGATGCCGCCGATGTGGGCGCGCACGGCGACGTGGATCGGCAGCGAGTGCATCTGGCTGGTTTCCGAGCCGATGAGGATCGAGGCGGCGGCCCCGTCCGCCTCACCCACCGAGCGAATTTCGAAATCGATGGCGTCGATGCCGGCGGCGGGGCTGTCGAGGCGACCGCTGATCGGGTGCTCGATCAACCGGGCGCGCAGGACCGACTGCACGAGATCGATGGCCCTGAGGTCGAGGGCGCGCGGCGGCAGAGCGGTGGAGAGGGGATCAAAGCCGTCGGCAAAGCCGAAGACGGCGCCAAGCGACACTTCGACCTCCGGCGCGACGGCCTGGCCGAGGCGCGACAGGGCCGCGGCGGCGCCGGCGCTGCGCATCAGGGCCGAGGTATGCGCCTCGACAAGGCGGGACGCCGTCAGCAGCAGATCGGCGAGCGGCAGGCGGGCGGCAGCGAACGAGCCGGACATGTCGGGGTGGTCCTGCCTGAGAGCCCCGACCAGATCGGTGAGGTTGATCGACGCGCCGGCCAGCGCCCGGCGATCGTCGCCGCCGAGCGACCAGTCCTCGCCGAGCAGCGCCCGCTCGACGACGGCGGCCAGCAGCGGCAGCGCCGGTTCGGTGTCGGAGCGGACGGCGATGGCGGCCATGCCGCGCCGCGCCGCCATGGCGCTGGCCGACACCGGCCAGGCTGGCACGCCGACCAGGGTGCCAAACACGAGGCGGGCGCGGCCGGCAACGACCACCCTGACGACGTCGGGATGCTCGACGGCGTCGGTGAAGGCCGGCGGCGTCTGGCGGGAATCGATGCCACCGATCGACGTCTTGATGGTGAAGCGCTGTGGCGCCCGCGCCTCGGCGGCGCGCTCGGCGGCCTGAACGGCAACGTCGAAATCGGCAGCGCCGGCCTCGGCGGCGGTCGCGGCCACCGCCTCGGCCAGGGCGCGGGCTGCCGCGACCTGGCGCCAATCGGCCAACGCCGCCATGAGTGGCAGCACCAGCAGCAACGGCACGGCGATCAAGACGATGACGGCAAGGCGCGACCGCGGTCGAAGTCGATGCAGCAGCGAGGACAACACGGCAAACCCACCCGCAAAAGCGAAATCCGGCAATGGCCCATATAGTCTCAGGAAGTGCTGCGACGACGTTAACTCTGGCCATCCGGCGTCAAATCACCTGGCGCCTGGCCATCCGGCAAGTGCCGGATCATCGCCCGACCTTCCCGGCCCGTCAGGGCCTTGATAGGATGGACCGAACGGTGCGCCGCCGCCCCGCCGCGCTGGCGCGGACGACCGACGAAATGACCGTCTAACCGGGAGGAACCCGTGCTCAAGACCATTGATCCGCTGCTCAACCCCGACATCCTCTACGCCATCGCGTCCATGGGACACGGCGACGTCCTGGCCATCGTCGACTGCAACTTTCCCATCGACTCCGTCGCCCGCAAGACGGTGATCGGCAAGCCGCTGCGCCTCGACGGCGTGTCGGCGCCGCGGGCCGGTGCCGCCGTGCTGTCGCTGATGCCGCTCGACACCTTCATCCCGACGCCGGCCCTGCGCATGGAAGTGGTCGGCAACCCGACCCAGTGGACGGACGTGCAGGTGGAATTCCAGGACGTGATCAACCGCTGCGAAGGGCCGGCCTTCAAGCTGGGTGGCATCGAGCGCTTCGCTTTCTACGAGGCGGCCAAGAACGCCTACGCCGTGCTGCAGACCGGCGAGAGCCGGCTCTACGGCTGTTTCCTGCTGACCAAGGGTATCATCCCGCCAGCGGCCTGAGGCTGTCACCGACCACGAAAAAAGAAACCCGGTCGCGACGATGGGGGCGTCGCGACCGGGTGCTGGCCGGCATTCTGGCGGAACGGGCGGGCCAGGAAGTTGCTCGTTGCGTGCTGTCAGGCGTTTCGATGTTCCGTGCGATCGATAGAGCGCCATTCGCCGTTGTTTGACCAGAGGCGATCGGCAGAGGTTCTCCGGGCCGCTAACGGTCTGAACGCCCCCCTGTCACTTCCGACAGGGTCGTTTAGCGCATGACAATAATTGATGATGAAAATTTTAAACGTTAGGATTACCTGACAGCACCTGTGGTTAAATTCGGCAAAACAACCGTCTTCAAATTTATCAATCTGTTTTACATCGATTGTTCGGCATCCTCGTTTCCCAAAGTTTCACGTTTCTGTGGTTTCATCAGCGTCGAACCGTTCATGATGGATGATGCCATGAAGCTCCTTCTGGTCGACGACAATCCAAGCAATCTCTTCATGCTGGGCAAGCTGGCGCAAAATTCCGGCCTCAGCGACGTGCAGTCGTTCCGCGACCCGCTGGCGGCGCTGGCCGAGGCGCGCAAGTCGCAGTTCGACATGATCGTCGTCGACTACATGATGCCGGGCATGGACGGGCTGTCGCTCATCCGCGAGATCAGGGGCATGCCCTCGTACGCCGACGTGCCGATCGTCATGGTCACCACCGTCGACCAGCGCGAGATCTGCTACGCCGCCCTTGAGGCCGGCGCCACCGACTTTCTGACCAAGCCGATCGACATGGCCGAGGCCAAGGCGCGCCTGCGCAATCTCGGCAATCTGCGCGACATGCAGAACAAGATGCGCGATCGGGCCGAATGGCTGCAGAGCGAGGTCAGCAAGGCGACACAGGAAATGCTCGGCTTCGAGGAGGAAATCATCCTGCGCCTGTCGCGCGCCTCGGAGTATCGCGACCAGACCACCGGCCAGCATATCGTGCGCGTCGCCCGCATCGCCCGGGAAATCGCCGAGGAACTGGGCCAGAACAAGCAGTATTGCCGCGAGATCTATCTTGCCGGCCTGATGCATGACGTCGGCAAGATCGGCGTTCCCGACGCCGTGCTGCTCAAGCCCGGCATCTACAGCATGGAAGAGCGCAAGGTGATGGAGACCCACACCACCGTCGGCGCCGCCATCCTGTCGGGCTCGGAATCGCGCCTCATCCGCCTGGCCTCGGAGATCGCCGAGACCCACCATGAGCGCTGGAACGGCACCGGCTACCCGCGGGGCCTCAGGACCACCACCATTCCGCTCGGCGGCCGCATCGTCGCCGTCGCCGACGTGTTCGACGCCCTGGTGTCGCCGCGCTCCTACAAGGACGCCTGGCCGACCGACCGCGCCAGCCAGTTCATCGCCGAAAGCGCCGGCGTGCTGTTCGATCCGGACGTGACGGCCGCCTTCGCGGCCCGCTTCTTCCGCATCCTCAAGATCGTCGAGCCGGCGCCGCGCGCGGCGGTCGACAGCGCCGCCTGAGGCGGAGCCCCCCGGGGAGCCGGTGGGGCATCCCACCGGACGGAGGAAAGCCGTGTCGCGCGTCGCCGAGATCGAAACCGAAGCCGGATCGCCGGCGAGCCCGCCGGAGACCAATCTCAACGGCATCCGCTTCTTCATTGTCGTCGGCGTGCTGTTCCTGATCTCGGTGATCGGCGTCTTCGCGCTGCTGCTCAGTGAACACGACAGTGGCGTCGACGCCGCCCGCCTGACGCTGCTGGCGCAGGCGCGGGCCGTCGACCACCAGGCAGGCCGGCTGGCGCTGCTCATCCGCGCCATCGACTCCGGCGACATCCGCGCCAACTCCGACGAGGTCGGCGCCCAGTTCGAGGCGCTGCGTCGCGCCGCCGACCAGATCGAGCGCTTCGTGTCCGGCGGTCGCGCCGACGCCAGCCCCGACTTCCGCGTCAGCCTCGGCGAGGTGGTTGCCACCATCAGCAACACCGAAACGCTGATCCGCGCCGTGACCGAGGGCAAGGGCGCCGTCGAGACGCTGGCCTTCGTCGACAATCGTCTGGCCGCCATCTACGATCGCACCGCCGCCCTGATGGCGCTGGCCGAAAGCGACAACGTGGCGGCGCTGGCCGCTCATGCCGCCAGCATCGATCGCCTCTACCACGCGCTGGCCATCCTGATCGGCACCATGGCGCTGACCGTCGCCGTGTTCGTGTTCAGCCTGATCCGCCAGATCGCCGAGACCAACCGGGCCCGGCGCCGGCTCGAGACCATGGCCGACGATCTCAGGGCGGCGGCCGACGCCGCCGAGGCCGGCAATCGCGCCAAGTCGGCGTTCCTCGCCACCATGAGCCATGAGATTCGCACGCCGATCAACGGCATCCTCGGCATGACCGATCTCATGATGGACACCCGCCTCGATGCCGACCAGCGCGGGCTGGCCGCCAACATCGAGGCCTGCGGCCGCGGCCTCATCGACATCATCAACGACATCCTCGACTTCTCCAAGCTGGAAGCCGGCTCCTTCGACATCGACCGCGTCGTCTTCGATGCCGTGGCCACCGCCGAATCGGCCATCGCCGTCGTCGAGATGCGCGTGCGCGAGAAGGGCGTGACGCTGGTGCTGGCGCCGGAGGTGCCGTTCCCGGCCCGCTACCTCGGCGATGCCGCCCGCGTCCGCCAGGTGATGCTGAACTTCCTCTCCAACGCCGTCAAATTCACCGAAATCGGCACCATCGTCGTGCGCATCCAGGAAATCGCCCGTGGCGAACGGCCGATCCTGCGCTTCGAGGTGCAGGATACCGGCGTCGGCATTTCCGAGGAAGGCAAGGCACGGCTGTTCAAGGAGTTCTCGCAGGTCGACGCTTCGATCACCCGCCGTTTCGGTGGCACCGGGCTGGGGCTGGCCATCTGCCGCCGCATCGTCGAGGGGCTTGGCGGCCGCGTCGGCGTCGAGAGCGTCGAGGGCGAGGGCAGCCTGTTCTATTTCGAACTGCCGCTCGAACGGGCGGCGGATGCCGCCAACGTTGCCCCGCCGCTTGCCGGCTGCGCTTTCGCCGCCGAAGGCCGCACGGCCGGCGAGACCATGGCCATCCGCTCGGCCTTCCGCTATCTCGGCGCCCGCCCGGCCGTCTCCGGCGACCGGCCGGCCTTTGCCGTGCGCGTCGACGTCGAAGCGCCGGAGAACGTCCGGGCAACCATCGCCATCACGCCCGGCGAGGGCTGCCCGTGCGAGGGCGGCGACCATCGGCCGCGCCAGCTCAACACGCTTTCCCCCGGCACCGTCTGCCAGTGTCTGCGCGAGCGCGACACCGGCCCGACCAACCGCGCGGCCATTGCCAACCAGCGCCGGCTCGAAGTGCTGGTGGTCGAGGACAACCGCGTCAATCAGGAAGTCGCCGTGCGCATGCTGAAGCGCATGGGCAACACCGTGTCGGTGGCCGAGAACGGCGCCGAGGCTCTGGCCATGGTCAACGCCCGCGACTTCGACATCGTGTTCATGGACATGCAGATGCCGGTGATGGACGGCCTCGAGGCGACGCGGGCCATCCGCCGCTCGAACGCCCACGGCCGCGGCGTGCCCATCGTGGCGATGACCGCCAACGCCTTCGCCGCCGACCGCGAGGAGTGCCTCGCCGCCGGCATGAACGATTTCCTGACCAAGCCGATCGAACGGGCGGCCGTGGCGGCGGTGCTCGACCGCATGACCGGCGGCAAGGGTGAGGGCGAGCCGGCCGAGCCGGCGGTGGCGGCCAAGGTCACCGAGACCGGCGACGGCGTCAACCGCCAGCGCGTGCGCGCCCTCGTCCGCGAGCTTGGCGCCGAGGATACGCTGTTCCTGCTGACCCAGTTCCTCGGCGATGCCTCCTCGCTCTTGACCGAACTGTCGGAAGCGCTCGGCCAGGGCGACCATGACACGGCCAAGCGCGCCCTGCACACGCTCAAGGGCAGCGCCGCCAATGTCGGCTTCGAGGACCTGTCACGCCAGGCCTTTGCCCTGATGGGGCAGTTGCCCGACCCCGACATCGGCGCGCTCAGCCAGCTGATGGTGTCGATCGCCGCCGCCGGTGGCGTCGTCGACGAACTGAAGCGCAGCGAGTTCGCCGAGGGGGCGTCGGCAGCGGCCTAGAGAGCGCTTTCCGACCTGACTGAATCGTCAGGTCGAAAAGGAATCGCTCCAGATTCAATAAGTTGAGCAGCCGCTTGTCGATCCTGTTGTTTCAACCTGATCGGCGGATGCTCTCGACGTGAACTTTCCCGGCGCCTCGATGGCGTCGGAGCGAAAGGCGCTCAGTAGCTGGCGGTCAGCCGGCGGGCCTTGGCCACCGCGTCGATGGCCTTGAGATCGGCCAGGAAGTCGGCAATCCAGGTCAGCGGCAGCATGTTCGGGCCGTCCGACGGCGCCTGATCGGGATCGTCGTGGGCTTCGGCGAACACGGCGGCGCAACCGACGGCGAGCGCGGCGCGGGCCAGCGCCGGCGCGAAGGCGCGCTTGCCGCCCGAGGACGTGCCGCGACCGCCGGGCTCCTGCACCGAATGGGTGGCGTCGAACACGACGGGATAGCCGGTCTCGGCCATGGTCGGCAGGCCGCGGAAGTCGCTGATCAGCGCGCCGTAGCCGAACGACGTGCCGCGATCGGTGACGAGAATGCGCTCGTTGCCGGTCGAGGCGATCTTGTCGACGACGTTCTGCATGTCCCAGGGGGCGAGGAACTGGCCCTTCTTGACGTTGACGGCCTTGCCGGTCTCGCCGGCGGCCAGCAGCAGGTCGGTCTGGCGGCAGAGGAAGGCCGGCACCTGCAGGATATCGACCACCTCACCGGCCCGGCGAGCCTGCTCGACGTCGTGGATGTCGGTCAGCACCGGGCAGCCGAAGGTGGCGCGGACCTCGGCCAGAATGGCGAGACCGGCCTCGATGCCGACGCCGCGCTGTCCCTTGAGCGAGGTGCGGTTGGCCTTGTCGTAGGACGCCTTGAAGACGAAGGGCACGCCGGCCTTGGCCGTCTCGGCGGCCAGAAAGGCGGCGATCTTGAGGGTGTGCTCGCGGCTTTCGATCTGGCAGGGGCCGGAGATCAGCACGAAGGGCGACGGGTTGGCGAAAGTGACGGAACCGACTTTCACCTGTTTTTGCGGGGCGGCGACGGCCATGACGGGCTTTCCTCAGCTGGAGCCGCGCCGGCGACCGGACGCGGCCCGCTCGATGTTCAGGGTTTGAAGTTGCGCTTTGCCAGGGTCTTTTCCCAGTTGAGCGCGTGGGC
>CALMMQ010000013.1 GCA_937868725.1 uncultured Pleomorphomonas sp. | reverse complement strand
TATGAGGCCAAGCTCTTCGTGCGCGGTTCGGTCAAGAGCCTCGGCGCCGACTGCATCGAGAAGGACCTGCGTCCCGAGCACATTGCCAAGCTTCAGGAACTGCTGGACAAGGCCGGCGTCACCGACGTCAAGCCCGAGGAGTTCAAGCGCTACGGCTCGGCCCGCACGCTCTACAACTTCAACATCGACAATGCAGACGCTTATTAAAGCAATCGCAGGAAAAGTGCGAAGCGGTTTTCCGTCCGTCGATTGCGACGAAACAAACCGATGAAGCGCCTCCCTCAAGGCTGAGGAATTGCCCCATGAGTTACCAGAACCCCCACACCCCGCCGCGCAAGTCCGCGACCTTCGATGACTACACGCTGGCGGAAATCCGTCGCGCGGCGGCCACCGGCATCTACGACATTCGCGGCGCCGGCACCAAGCGCAAGGTGCCCCACTTCGACGACCTGCTGTTCCTCGGCGCCTCCATGTCGCGCTATCCGCTTGAAGGCTATCGCGAACGCTGCGACACCTCGGTGGTGCTCGGTTCGCGCTTTGCCAAGAAGCCGATCCACCTGAAGACGCCGATCACCATTGCCGGCATGTCCTTCGGCGCCCTGTCGGGCCCGGCCAAGGAAGCGCTCGGTCGCGGTGCAACGATTGCCGGCACCTCCACCACCACCGGCGACGGCGGCATGACGGACGAGGAACGCGGCCATTCCCAGACGCTGGTCTACCAGTATCTGCCCTCGCGCTACGGCATGAACCCGAAGGACCTGCGCCGCGCCGACGCCATCGAAGTCGTCATCGGCCAGGGCGCCAAGCCCGGCGGCGGCGGCATGCTGCTCGGCCAGAAGATCTCCGACCGCGTCGCCAACATGCGCAACCTGCCCAAGGGCATCGACCAGCGCTCGGCCTGCCGTCACCCCGACTGGACCGGCCCGGACGATCTGGAGATCAAGATCGGCGAATTGCGCGAGATCACCGACTGGGAAAAGCCGATCTACATCAAGATCGGTGGCGCGCGTCCCTACTATGACACCGCGCTCGCGGTGAAGGCCGGCGCTGACGTCGTGGTGCTCGACGGCATGCAGGGCGGCACCGCCGCCACGCAGGACGTGTTCATCGAGCATGTCGGCATGCCGACGCTGGCCTGTATCCGCCCCGCCGTCCAGGCGCTTCAGGATCTCGGCATGCACCGCAAGGTGCAGCTCATCGTCTCCGGCGGCATCCGTTCGGGGGCCGATGTGGCCAAGGCCCTGGCGCTCGGCGCCGATGCGGTCGCCATCGGCACGGCGGCGCTGGTCGCCATCGGCGACAACGATCCGCACTGGGAAAGCGAATACCAGAAGCTCGGCACCACTGCCGGCGCCTATGACGACTGGCACGAGGGCAAGGACCCGGCCGGCATCACCACGCAGGACCCGGAACTGATGAGCCGTCTCGACCCGGTCGTCGCCGGCCGCCGTCTGGCCAACTATCTCAAGGTGATGACGCTGGAAGCCCAGACGATTGCGCGTGCCTGCGGCCACAACCACGTCCACAACCTCGAGCCGGAAGACCTCGTGGCGCTGACCATCGAGGCCGCGGCCATGGCGCGTGTGCCGCTCGCCGGCACCAACTGGGTTCCCGGCACCACCCCGTTCTGAGGCCAGCCTCTTTCTTCCCGAAGCCCGCGATCATCTCGCGGGCTTCTTTTAAACCGCGGTTCCCGCAGTCCGGCGTCCTCCCAGGGCCGGCCTGCCTTGGCAAAGGGAGCCGCCTTGACCCAATCCTGTCCAAGATAACCAATAAGGGGAACGGACATGACCACTGAGCTTGCAGCCTTCGCCCGCGACAAGGGCGTCAAATACTTCATGATCAGCTATACGGACCTGTTCGGCGCCCAGCGCGCCAAGCTGGTTCCGGCCCAGGCGATCGCCGAGATGCAGGAAGATGGCGCGGGCTTTGCCGGCTTTGCCACCTGGCTCGACCT
>CALMMQ010000012.1 GCA_937868725.1 uncultured Pleomorphomonas sp. | reverse complement strand
GACTGAGGACGATGCCGCGGCACTGAACAAGCCCGGAAGCGGGGGCTTCCGGGCTCTGTCCGTTCGGTCGGCGGCGGCGCCTCACGCCGCCGGTTCGTCGGCCGCTTCGCGCCGTTCCTGCGCCTTGAGTTCGTCGATGCGCGGCATAGACATGATCGAATAGCCCGAATCGACGAAATGGATCTCGCCGGTGACGCCGCTCGACAGGTCCGACAGCAGGTAGAGACCGGCACTGCCCACTTCCTCGATGGCCACGGTGCGGCGCAGCGGAGCGTTCTTCTTCTGGTAATTGTACATCAGCCGCGAATCGGTGACGCCGGCTCCGGCCAGCGTCCGTACCGGACCGGCCGAGATGGCGTTGACGCGGATGCCGTCGGCGCCGTAGTCGGCGGCCAGATAGCGCACCGAGCTTTCCAGCGCCGCCTTGGCCACGCCCATGACGTTGTAGTTGGGCATGACGCGCGTCGAGCCGCCGTAGGTCAGCGTCAGGATGGAACCGCCGTTGGGCATCATCGCCGCCGCCTGCCGCGCCACTTCGGTGAACGAGAACACCGAGATGACCATGGTGCGCGAGAAGTTGGCCCGCGTCGTATCGGCGTAGCGGCCCTTGAGCTCGTTCTTGTCGGAGAAGCCGATGGCGTGCACCAGGAAGTCGAGCGTGCCCCATTCGGCCTTGAGCGCCTCGAACACGGCGGCCACCGACGCCTCGTCCTCGACGTCGCACGGCAGCAGCAGCTTGGCGCCCACGTCCTCGGCCAGCGGCTTGACGCGCCGGCCAAACGCCTCGCCCTGGTAGGTGAAGGCGAGTTCGGCGCCGGCAGCGGCGACGGCCTTGGCGATGCCCCAGGCGATGGAATGATCGTTGGCCACGCCCATGATGAGGCCGCGCTTGCCGGCCATGAGTTGCGTCATATCGAATGCGTCCTTGCAATACGGAAAGCGCCGCCCGGGTTGCCGGGCGGCGGCGATCAGGCGGCGTAGCGCTGGAACACCAGCGTGGCGTTGGTGCCACCGAAACCGAAGCTGTTGGACAGCACCCGGTCGATGCGAGCGTTGTCGATGCGCTCGCGGACGATCGGCATGTCGGCGAACGCCGGATCGATCTCCTCGATGTGGGCGCTCTTGCAGATGAAGCCGTTGTTCATCATCAGCAGCGAGTAGATCGCCTCCTGCGCGCCGGTGGCCCCCAGCGAGTGACCGGTGAGCGACTTGGTGGCGGCGATCGGCGGGCAGTTGTCGGCGCCGCCGAATACGGTGCGGATGGCGGCGATCTCCGGCGCGTCGCCGGCCGGCGTCGAGGTGGCGTGCGGGTTGATGTAGTCGATCTTGCCGTTGACCGTCGCCAGCGCCTGGCGCATGCAGCGCACCGCGCCTTCGCCCGAGGGTGCCACCATGTCGTAGCCGTCGGAGGTGGCGCCGTAGCCGACGATCTCGCCGTAGATCTTGGCGCCGCGCGCCTTGGCGTGCTCGAGTTCCTCGAGGATCAGCACACCGGCGCCGCCGGCGATGACGAAGCCGTCGCGGTTCTTGTCATAGGCGCGCGAGGCGGTCGACGGCGTGGCGTTGTACTTCGAGCTCATGGCGCCCATGGCGTCGAACAGCACGCTGAGCGTCCAGTCGAGCTCTTCGCAGCCGCCGGCGAACATCAGGTCCTGCTTGCCGAACTGGATCATCTCGTAGGCATTGCCGATGCAATGGTTGGAGGTGGCGCAGGCCGAGGAGATGGAATAGTTGACGCCCTTGATCTTGAACCAGGTGGCCAGCGTCGCCGAGGCGGTCGAGCTCATGGCCTTGGGCACGGCGAACGGGCCGACCTTCTTGGACGAGCCGCTTTCGCGCGTCTTGAGCGCCGCTTCGACGATGGTGCGCGTCGACGGGCCGCCCGAGCCCATGATGATGCCGGTGCGCTCGTTGGAGACGTCGCTCTCGGCAAGGCCGGCATCGGCAATGGCTTGATCCATGGCCACGTGGTTCCAGGCCGTGCCGCCGCCGTGGAAGCGCATGGCGCGTCGATCGACCACTTCGGCCGGGTCGAGGGTCGGGGCGCCAAACACCTGGCAGCGGAAGCCCATCTCGGCGAACGTCGGGGCAAAGGTGATGCCCGATTTCGCTTCATAGAGCGAGGACAGGACTTCCTGCGAGTTGTTGCCAATGGAGGACACGATGCCCATTCCGGTGACGACGACGCGTCTCATGGCTCTCTTCCTTGATCTTTCGCTCCGCCTGGCACCGGCCAGTCGGCAACGGAACATAGGTGGTGCAACGCGAAACTCAAGCCGGGCGGCGTGGCGAACGTCGGTCCGATCTCGGCTGTCCCGGTTGCCGGTATCCTTTTCCTGACCTAAGTCGTGGTGATACCGTCGCTTTTCGTTATAGCACCACCTGCGCCGAAACGACGCGCATTTCGTTGTCGCGCGTCTTTTCGTCGCTCGGTGTTGCCTCGGAGCGGGCGTCAGGCCGCCTTGAACAGGCCGACCTTGAGATCGGTGGCACGGAACACCACTTCGCCGTCGGCCTTGACCCAGCCGTCGGCGATGCCGAGCACCAGCCGGCCGCGCATGACGCGCTTGAAGTCGACGCCGTATTCGACCAGCTTGGTGGTGGGCGTGATCTGACCGGTAAACTTGACCTCACCGGTGGAAATGGCCCGGCCGCGGCCGGGCTCGCCGAGCCAGCCGAGGAAGAAGCCGGTCATCTGCCACAGGGCATCAAGGCCGAGACAGCCGGGCATCACCGGATCGCCCTTGAAATGGCAGGGGAAGAACCACAGATCGGGCCGCACGTCGAGGCTGGCCCGAATGAACCCCTTGCCGTGCTCGCCACCGTCTTCGAAAATCTCGTCGATGCGATCGAACATCAGCATCGGCGGCAGCGGCAGCTGGGCGTTGCCGGGCCCGAACAGCTCGCCGCGTCCGCAGGAAAGCAGATCTTCATATCCAAAGCTGTTCCGTCGATCCGTCATGCTCGTCTATCGCGCCTCGCCTGTCCGTCGCCGCCCCTCCGGGAGCAGGCGACAATTGTCACACTCATGGCCGGTTAGCCAGTGGGGCCACTCCTAACACAGCTCATCGGCCGCCGAAAGACTGGCTTTCCGTCCATCGGCCCTGCCTTTCGGCGGCTTGGCCCAGCCGATGGTGTAGCCGCTGGCATTCTTGAGTGTCCTTCTGCTTTTGCCTATGATAATAAATCTATGCCCGCTGGTGGCTTCTCCCAGAAGATCTCCGGCGCCCTGTCCGGAAAGACGCCATGGATCGCCATCTGCCGCCGAAGTCGTCCGACACCAGTGCCGAACCGTCGGCGCGCCCGAATGCCACCAGCGTCGCCCCCACGGCGGCCCAGATGCTGGCCGCCGCCCGCCTGCCGGTGCGTTCCCGCCTGCGCGACGCCGGCCTGCGGCCGACGCGGCAGCGCGTCGCTCTGGCGGAAATCCTCTATTCGCGCGGTCATCGCCACGTCAGCGCCGAAGACCTGCACGCCGAAGCCGTGATGGCCGACGTGCCGGTGTCGCTGGCCACCGTCTACAACACCCTCAACCAGTTCACCGAAGCCGGCCTGTTGCGCGAAGTGGCGGTCGAGGGCACGCGCACCTACTTCGACACCAACACCGACGATCACCATCACTTCTACGTCGAGGGCGAGAACCGCGTCTTCGACATTCCCGGTTCGCACGTGGCCATCGGCGCCATTCCCGCGCCGCCCGAGGGCATGGAAGTGGTGCGCGTCGAGGTGGTGGTGCGGCTGCGTCCCAAGAAGAAGTAGCCTTCCTCGCCCGGCCGTGCAGAATGCGCAAAGCCCCCGATCGGGTGTCCGGTCGGGGGCTTTTGTTGTTTTGCCGACGGTTGCCGGCCTCAGGGCCGGGCCGTCCGCACGCCGCGGGCAAGGTCGGCGACCAGCGCCGTGACGGCTGGAACGGTGCGCGCCGTCGCCTTGCCGTCGTCGAGACTGTCGCGCACGGCGTTGACGATGGCCGAGCCGACCACCACGCCTTCGGCAGCGGCGGCGATCGCCTTGGCCTGCTCGCCGGTCTTGACGCCGAAGCCCACCATCACCGGCAGGTCGGAGTGGCGATGGATACGCGCCACGGCGGCGGCGACGTCGGTGGCGGCGGCCGACTTGACGCCCGTCACCCCCAGCACCGACACGTAATAGATGAAGCCGGAGGTGTTGCGGATCAGCGTCGGCAGGCGCTTGTCGTCGGACGTTGGCGTCGCCAGGCGGATGAAGCTGATGCCGGCCTCGATGGCCGGCAGGCACAGCTCGTCGTCCTCTTCCGGCGGCAGATCGACGACGATCAGACCGTCGACGCCGGCCGCCTTGGCATCGGCGACGAACCGCGCCACACCGTAGATGTAGATCGGGTTGTAGTAGCCCATCAGCACGATCGGCGTGTCGTTGTCGCCGGCGCGGAAGGCCCTGACCATGTCGAGCGTGCGCACCATGGTCTGGCCGGCCTGGAGCGCCCGGATGTCGGCGGCCTGGATCGGTGGCCCCTCGGCCATCGGATCGGAGAACGGCATGCCGAACTCGATGATGTCGGCGCCGGCGCCGGGCAGCGCCTTCAGAATGGACAGCGAGGTGTCCGGATCGGGATCGCCGGCGGTGACGAAGGTGACGAGCGCCGCGCGGCCCTCGGCCTTCAGTTTGGCCAGACGGGTGTCGATGCGGGTGACAGGGCGCATGGAATTACCTCAAAGCTCGATGCCGAGAATCTTGCCGACGGTGAACACGTCCTTGTCGCCGCGGCCGGAGAGATTGACGACGATGATCTCGTCCTTGCCCATGGTCGGCGCCCGCTTGATCGCCTCGGCGACGGCGTGGGCCGACTCGAGCGCCGGGATGATGCCCTCGACGCGGGTCAGCGTCTGGAAGGCATCGAGCGCTTCGCGGTCCGTGGCCGGCACGTAGGTGACGCGGCCGACGTCCTTCAGCCAGGAATGCTCGGGGCCGATGCCGGGGTAGTCGAGGCCGGCCGAGATCGAGTGCCCCTCGAGAATCTGGCCGTCGTCGTCCTGCAGCAGGTAGGTGCGGTTGCCGTGCAGCACGCCGGGGCGGCCGCCGTTGAGCGAGGCGGCGTGGCCGTTGTAGACGTCCATGCCGTGGCCGCCGGCTTCGACGCCAACGATGGCGACGCTCGGGTCATCGAGGAAGGGATGGAAGATGCCGATGGCATTCGAGCCGCCACCGACGGCGGCGATGACCATCGACGGCAGCCGGCCCTCGGCGGCCAGCAGCTGTGCCCGCGTCTCGTTGCCGATCACCGACTGGAAGTCGCGCACCATGCTCGGATAGGGGTGCGGCCCGGCGACGGTGCCGATCATGTAGTAGGTGTCGGTGACGTTGGTCACCCAGTCGCGCAGCGCCTCGTTCATGGCGTCTTTCAGCGTGCCGTTGCCGGAGGTGACCGGGTGGACCTTGGCGCCGAGCAGCTCCATGCGGAAGACGTTGGGCTTCTGCCGCTCGACGTCGGTCGCCCCCATGTACACCTCGCACGGCAGGCCGAAGCGGGCGCACACGGTGGCCGAGGCAACGCCGTGCTGACCGGCGCCGGTCTCGGCGATGATGCGCGTCTTGCCCATGCGGCGGG
>CALMMQ010000011.1 GCA_937868725.1 uncultured Pleomorphomonas sp. | reverse complement strand
GCCGCTTGTCCGGCAGGCGCTCCGCCGCCGGTGCCTCGGGGCGACATTCGGCTGCGCTCGGCCGGCAGTCTGGCCGCGATTTCGGCGATCGGGCGCGGTCGGGAGATCAGGTAGCCCTGCAATTCGGTGCAGCCGGCTTGGCGGAGAATGTCGCGCTGCTCTTCCGTTTCCACCCCCTCGGCCGTCGTCGTTATGCCGAGGCTGCGTCCGAGCCCCACCACGGCATCGATGATGGCCGCGGCGTCGGACGTCTGCCCCAGCGAGCGGACGAAAGTGCGATCGATCTTGATCTTGTCGACCGCCAGTTGGCGCAGATGCGACAACGTCGAATAGCCGGTGCCGAAGTCGTCGAGGGCGACTTTGACGCCCGCCGAGCGCAAGGCCTTGATGGTATCGAGTTCGATGGCGCTGGCGTGGAAGACGGCCGTCTCGGTCAGCTCGATCTCAAGCCGGTCGAGGGGGAAGCCGATGGTGCTGGCGATCTCCTGCACTTGTCTGAAGAAGTCGGGGGCGC
Source organism: uncultured Pleomorphomonas sp. (assembly GCA_937868725.1). Lineage (GTDB taxonomy): Bacteria > Pseudomonadota > Alphaproteobacteria > Rhizobiales > Pleomorphomonadaceae > Pleomorphomonas. Next base: position 11,173 of record CALMMQ010000011.1, on the reverse strand, counting down.
GCAGCTGCACCGGCGAGACATTGACCGCGACATTGGCGTGCTGCCCGAGGGCGGCCACATCGCGCATCGCGGTCCGCAGCACCCAATAGCCAAGCGCGACAATCAGACCGGTTTCCTCGGCAATGGGAATGAACTGCGATGGCGCAATCTGGCCTTTGCCCGGATGTTGCCAGCGCAACAGGGCCTCGTAGCAGGCGACTTCGCCGGTCTCGGTCTTCACCTCCGGCTGATACACCAGCGCGAACTGAGCGAAATCGGATTGCGCCTTGCGCAAGCTGCTCTCGATCTCCCGATGAGTAACGCGCCCCCGATCCATGTCGGCGCTGAAGGTCGAGATGCGGCTTCGCCCGTCGGCCTTTGATTGATAGAGCGCGACGTCCGCCCGGCGCATCAGTTCGCTGGGGGAGCGGCAGTCCGGGCTGGAAGAAGCTATGCCGATGGACGCGCCGATCTCAACCGTCATCTCGCCCAGAAGAAACGGGGCTTGTGCGCACGAAAGCACGGCATCGCCGACCTGATTCACGCGCGCCGTATCGCTCAGCAGAACAATGAACTCGTCGCCGCCCAGTCGGACCACCAGGTCGTCGGGCGCCGTGCAGGATAAAAGCCGATCGGCGAAGTTCAGCAACAGTTCGTCGCCGGCGGGATGGCCGAGGCTATCGTTGACTTCCTTGAAGCGGTCGAGATCAATGAGGATGAGCGCGACGGGCTTGTCGCAGGCGACCGAGCACATTGAACCCATCCGGTCCAGCAGCAAGGCTCTGTTGCCTAATCCTGTCAGCGGATCATGAAACGCGAGATAGCGATTGTGAGCTTCCGCTTGCCGGACTTCCGTCACGTCGATAATGACCACGATGAGTAGTTTTGTTCCGTCAGCAATCGTCACCGGCATCTTGCGAGTGACGATCTGGCGCAGTTTGCCTGCGCGATCAGCGAAAAGCTCTTCGCACTCGACGGTCTGGCCGCCGTCGAATGCCTTGTTATCCGCGGCCCGGTATTGGCGGATTTCATCCTCGGTAGCGGAATCAAGATCAGATTTGCCAAGCAGTTCATCTTGAGGAACATCGAAAAAATGTGCCGCCTCTCGGTTGATGAGGATAAACCGGTGCTGTCTGTCCTTAACAAAGACCGGGTTCGGCATTAAATCAATAATTGTTTGCAGCGATAAAACGCTATCAAGTGCCCCTGGAAGCATCAACTGGGTCAAGGATCACACTCCAGCAACCACCTTCGCGTTAACAGACCTAGTATGCACACAAGACATTTCGGGAAAGCTAACTGGCGCGACCTGACCATGTTTCGGTTGCGGTCAATGGCGATGACGCGCACAGGACAACGTGTGCCGGCGGCGCGAGCCCAGTCGGTTGGATTTTCAGACGCTATCGGATGGTCTTGGAAGGGGAAATGGTGCCTGAGGGCGGAATTGAACCACCGACACTACGATTTTCAGTCGCATGCTCTACCAACTGAGCTACTCAGGCGCTGCGATCCATCGGGCTTTGGTCTGTCCCAACGGCGAAGCACGGGCCTTATAGATAGTCCCGGCGGCGCTGTCCAGAGGGTTTGACCGGAAATTTTGTCTGGCGGGGAAAATCAGCCGGAAACCGCCATTTGCAAAGACAATTCAAGGCGGAAGCGGTGCCGCCCCAGTGGGCCGGCGAGGTGGCACTGCCGTCGGCGCCGGCGAATCTCCCATGACCGGCCAGAGGCGGTGGCGCCGGCCTCAGCGGCGGCGCGGCCTGTCGGCGTCCGGTGCCGGCAGCGCCTCGTCGTCGAGGAGATCGTCGGTCTCGACCACGGGTATGGTGTAGACCTCGCCCAGCCAGCGGTGCAGGTCGATATCCTTGCAGCGCTTGCAGCAGAAGGGCGCAAACAGCAGATCGGCGGGCTTGCCGCAAATGGGACAGGCGCCAGCCTTGAGCGGGTTCAAAGCCGTCCTCCCTCGGCCCAGGCGGCCGTCACCGCGTAGCCCGCCCCTTCGAGCAGGCTGGCGGTCTCGAGCAGCGGCAGGCCGACCACCGCCGGATACGAGCCCGACAGAGTGGCGACAAAGGCGCCGGCCAGCCCCTGGATGGCGTAGCCGCCGGCCTTGCCCTGCCACTCGCCGCTCATCAGGTAGGCGCGCATGTCGGCGCTCGACAGCCGGCGGAAGCGCAGGCGCGTTTCGACCAGCCGTTCGCTGATGCTGCCGTCGCGCCAGAGAGCGACGGCGGTGAACACCCGGTGGGTGCGGCCCGACAACAGGGCGATGCAGGCTTCGGCGTCGTCGAAGGTTTCCGCCTTGGGCAGAATGCGGCGGCCGACGGCCACCACCGTGTCGGCGGCCAGCACCAGCGGCGTCGGACCGTCCGTGTGTTCGGCGAGCACGCGCCGGGCCGCCACTTCCGCCTTGGCGCGGGCGAGGCGACGCGCCAGCCGGCGCGGCAGTTCGCGCCGCTCCGGCGTCTCGTCGACGTCGGCCGGCAGCAGCAGATCGGGCTTGACGCCGATCTGATCGAGCAACGCCACCCGGCGCGGACTGCCGGAGGCCAGAACCAGCATCGGTCGATCGCTCATGGTCACCAACCCAAAGGCGCCACCCTCGGTTCACCGGCCCAAACGGGCGTTCCGGTCGAGGTTTGGCACAAAAGCCGGACAGAGGGATGCAGGCGGTCCTGCCCGGTCCGAGGTCTGGTCAAGCGCGCCAGCGGTCGCTGTCGCAGCCTGCCGATCACTTGAAGCGATAGGTGATCCGACCCTTGGTCAGGTCGTAGGGGGTCATTTCCACCAGCACCTTGTCACCGGCCAAGACGCGAATGCGATTCTTGCGCATGCGTCCGGCGGTGTGGGCGATGATTTCGTGATCGTTTTCGAGTTTCACGCGGAAAGTCGCGTTGGGCAGTAGCTCTGAAACGACGCCTGGAAATTCCAGGACTTCTTCCTTTGTCATGCGGGCTTCGATCCGTTTGCGGGAATTTGGTGGCGGATAACTAGCTGAAACCGTCCGCAAAATAAACAGCCGTGGTCACAAATCGCCCGAAAATCGCACTCTGGCCCGCCTTTTCATCGCCTTTGGCGCCGGCAAGGGCGGCCCGGTCAGGCCGAAGGGGCGGGCGCGGTCGCCGCTGGCGGCGACCAGCCGAGCCGTTTCTTGATGCGCGCCATCAACTGGTCGCGCACGGCGCGGTACTCGTCGAGGATGCGTTCGCGCGAACCGCCGGCCAGCGTCGGGTCGGGCGTCGGCCAGTATTCGGCCACCACCGAGTTGTAGCGCGTGTATTCGAGCGCCAGGTGGTGCGCCTCTGGCGCCAGCGACACGATGAGGTCGAAGTTGGTGTCCTCGAGGTCGTCGAAGGCCTGCGGCTTGTGCCGCGACATGTCGATGCCGATCTCGGCCATCACCGCCACGGCGAACGGGTCGAGCTCGCCGCGCCGCGCCCCGGCCGATTCAATGAAGATCTGCTTGCCGAACAGATGGCGGGCGATCGCCGCCGCCATCGGCGAGCGCACGGCGTTGAACGAGCAGGCGAACAGCACGGTACTGGGCCGGCTTGCCTCGATCGGTGACGCATCGACGTCGGTCATCACGCTTGTCCGGCTGGAGCGGGCTGACGATCAGCGGCAGGTGTTGCCGCGCCACAGCAGCACGGCCACCAGCGTGAACAGCCGGCGGGCGGTCTTGAGATCAATGGCGATCTTGCCGACCAGCTTCTCCATCAGCACGTTGGCACCCTCGTCGTGCAGGCCGCGCCGGCCCATGTCGATGGCCTCGATCTGGCCGGGCGTCTGGGTCTTGATGGCCTGATAGTAGGTCTCGCACACCTGGAAATAGTCGCGCACCAGCCGGCGGAACGGCGTCAGCGACATGATGTGGGTGACGACGTGGACGCCATCGGGCCGGTTGATCTCCATCACCAGTCGGCAGGCGACCATGGAGATCTTCAGCGCGAACTCGCCCTCGTGGCCGAGCGGATAGAAGGAGTTGTCCTCGATCAGGTCGAAGATCGCCACCTTGCGCTCGTGGTCGACCTCGGCCGAGACGTGTTCGATCGAGGCCTCGTCGAGCGTGATGGCAACAAGGCGGCCCCGTGTGGTGGTTTCCGCGTCCGACACCGATTCTCTCCTGTTGCCGTCGGGCCGCGCGACGCGCGGCATTCCGGCGGTGTTCTGCCAACATGACAACGCCGGGTGGGTTTTGCAAGCCGATCAAGGTCGTGCGTCGACCCTTGAACTCCGTCTGGAAACCGCCGATATGACGGCCGCGAGTTCAATTTTCGTCATTGGATGAAAGAGAGAAGGGCGATCATGACCGGAACGGAACGCCATGGCTTCGAGGCCGAGGTGTCGCGCCTCCTGCACCTCATGGTGCATGCCGTCTATTCCAACAAGGACATCTTCCTGCGCGAGCTGATTTCCAACGCCGCCGACGCGTGCGAAAAGCTGCGCTACCTCGCCATCGCCGAGCCGGCGCTGATCGGCGGCGAGGCGGGCTTTGCCATCGACATTTCCGCCGACAAGGACCAGAAGCGTCTGGTTGTCGCCGACAATGGCATCGGCATGAGCCACGACGAGCTCAAGGACAACCTCGGCACCATCGCCCGCTCGGGCACGCGGGCCTTCCTCGACAGTCTGGCCGAGAAGTCCGAGGGCAACGCCCTGATCGGTCAGTTCGGCGTCGGCTTCTACTCGGCCTTCATGGTTGCCGCCCGCGTACGCGTCGTTTCGCGCAAGGCCGGCAGCGACGAGGCCTGGGCCTGGGAGAGCGATGGTCAGGGCGTCTTCGAGCTCAGCCCGGTCGACCTCGCGGCGGCGCCCACGCGCGGCACCGTCGTCGAGCTGTCGCTCAACGAGGAGGCCCTCGATTACGCCGAAGAGCACACCATCGATCGCATCGTCCACGAGTATTCCGCCCACGTGCCGGTGCCGATCCGCCTCAAGGTCGGCGAAGCCGAGGCGCGCGAGCTGGCCGACGGCTCGGCGCTGTGGGTGAAGCCCAAGGCCGGCATCACGCCCGAGGAATACAAGGAGTTCTATCACCACGTCGCCACCGCCTGGGACGAGCCGGCGCTGACGCTCCACTACCACGCCGAAGGTCGGCAGGACTACAACGTCCTGTTGTTCGTGCCGTCGGAAAAGCCGTTCGACCTGTTCGATCCCAACCGCAAGGGCCATCTCAAGCTCTACGTCCGTCGCGTCTTCATCACCGATGAGGCCGACGTGCTGCCGGCCTGGCTGCGTTTCACGCGCGGCGTCATCGATTCCGAAGACCTGCCGCTCAACATGTCGCGCGAGATGCTGCAGAAGAACCCGGTGATCGAGGCCATCGGCAAGGCCGTCACCGGCCGCGTACTGTCCGAGCTGGCCAAGCTCGCCGAAGCCGAGCCGGACAAGTTCGCCAAGATCTGGGACGCCTTCGGCGCCGTCATCAAGGAAGGCCTCTACGAGGCGGCCGACAAGCGCGACGAACTGTTCAAGATCGCCCGCTTCAAGACCTCCACCGGCGGCGACGCCTGGCGGTCGCTGGCCGACATCGTCAAGGACTTCAAGGACAATCAGACGGCCATCTTCTACGCCCTCGGCGAGAGCGCGCCGCAGATCCTGGCCTCGCCGCATCTGGAAGGCTACGCCGCCCGTGGCCTCGAGGTGCTGCTGCTCACCGACCCCGTCGACGCCTTCTGGGTCCGCACCGCGCTCGGCTACGAGGGCAAGCCGTTCAAGTCGGTGACCCAGGGTGAGGCCGATCTCGACGCCATCAAGCCGCTCGACGACAAGGCCGACGCCGCCCCCAAGACCGAGGTGGCCGGTCTTGCCGTCACCCTCAAGGAGGCGCTCGCCGCCGAAGTGTCGGACGTGCGCACCTCGGCCCGCCTGCAGTCGAGCCCGGTCTGTCTCGTCGCCGCCGATTATGGCCTCGACAAGATGACCGAGAAGCTGCTGGCCCGACAGGAAGGCAAGAGCCACAACTCCAAGCCGATCCTGGAGATCAACCCCGGCCACAGCCTCATCAAGGCGCTGTCGGCCAAGGCGGCCGCCGGCGATGTCGCGGCCGTCAAGGCGGCGGCGACGCTGCTCTACGGTCAGGCGCGCATCCTCGATGGCGAAGCGCCGGACGATCCGGCCGCCTTTGCCGCCGCCGTGGCGGCGCTGATGGAAAAGAGCCTCGCCTGACGGCGCCGGTATTCGGTCTGATCGGTCTGCGGCGGCGCCTCAGGGTGCCGCCGTTTTCTTGTGATCAATTCACATGATGAAATGAACCGCATCGGGGCATCACCGCTGTCATAGCGTGCACTAGCCGAAGCCGTTTGCGAAGTGCCTCCGGATATTTGACGCTTTGATGCTATTTCATCGGGATTTTGCCTAGGATTCTACTTAATGCTGGCGGACAACGTCGTTTGTGGGGCCCGTTCTTTTGGCGGTGCTAACACAACGTTTACGGACAGGCGCGCAGATTTCTCAGACGTACCATCCGGCCTGTGGGGAGCCGCCCATGTCCGTCTCGTTGAAGACTTCGCTTGTTTCGACCATTCTGGCCCTAACGCTGTCCATCTGCGGTCTGGGATGGATTTCCGTGACGCGGCTGGCGCTGACCAATGAGTTTGTCTCGCACATATCCGACGAACATTTGCCGATCATCGAAAGCTTGGGCGACATCCGCTACGCCGTGACGCGCCTCAGGGTACGTACGGCCCGCCTGGCCCAGATCACCGACGAGGGGGATCGCCAGAAAGCCCTCGATCTCGCCAACAAGTCCAAGGCCGATATCGACGCCGCCGTGGCCGAGTTCGCCACCGAACTCAGCGACGATCCGCCGTTGCAGGATACGCTGAAGGTCTTCAAGGACAACTGGCCGTCCTATCTTGCCATGCACGACCAGATCGTCGAGGCGGCCCGCGCCGGCGATCTCGCCAAGGCATCGGAGCTGCTCAACAAGACTTCACAACCGCCGTTCAACGCCGTCATCGCCGCCCTCGACAAGGGCGTCGCCTACATGGACAACGAAACGGACATGGCCAAGCGCGAGGCGGCCGACGTCTACCGCCAGGCGACGACCATCGTCGTCGGCACCATCGCCCTTGGCCTGTTCATCGCCCTTGGCGCTCTGGCGCTGGTCGTGCTGACCGTCGTCCGGCCGCTGCGCCGCATGACGGCGGCCATGCGGACCATCGCCGCCGGCAAGCTCGACGAGGTCATTCCCTGCGCCGACGCCCGCAACGAGGTGGGCGAGATGGCCAAGGCGCTGGTGGTGTTCCGCGACGGCATGCTCGAGACCGAGCGCATGCGCGCCGAGGCCGAGATCACCGAGCGGGCCAACCAGCAGCGCATTACCGCCGAACGCCACAACATCGCCGATGCTTTCGAGGCGTCGATGGGGGCGCTGAGCGAGAAGTTCGTCACCTCGTCCGGCGACGTCGCCGACGCCGCCCGCAATCTCGCCGCCACGGCCGAGGAAACCTCGCGGCAGGCCCAGGCGGTGGCCGGGGCCGCCGAGACGACGTCGGGCAACGTCCAGACGGTCGCCGCCGGGACCGAGGAACTGGCGGCCTCGGTGCGCGAGATCAACATTCAGGTGACCCGTTCGGCCGACATTGCCAGGTCGGCGGCCGACGAGGCGTCGCGGTCGAGCGTCAACATCAAGTCGCTGTCGAGTTCGGCCGAAAGCATCGGTCAGGTGGTCGAACTCATCCGCGCCATCGCCGAGCAGACCAACCTTCTCGCCCTCAACGCCACCATCGAGGCGGCGCGGGCCGGCGAAGCCGGGCGCGGCTTTGCCGTCGTGGCCTCCGAGGTCAAGCACCTGGCCGAGCAGACTGCCAAGGCCACCGACGAGATCGCCAAGAAGATCAACGAGATGCAGGGCGCCACTTCGGTGACGGTCGACAGCATTTCCCGTATCGTCTCCACCATCACCACCATCCAGGAGGTGACGCAGTCGATCGCCTCGGCCGTCGAGGAGCAGGGCGCCGCCACCGAGGAAATCGCCGCCAACACCCAGCGCAGCGCCTCCGGCACCGCCGACGTTTCCAACAACATCGCCGGTGTCGGCACGGCGGCGGAAACCACCGGCGTCGCCGCCACACGGCTGATGCAGCTGTCGGGATCGATGCAGACCTTCTCCGGCGAGCTGCAGCGCGAGGTGCGCGGCTTCCTCCTCACGCTGCGCCAGGCCTGATAACGGCTTCGCCGACGATCGGAACGGAACGGGCGGCGGGGGCCAAGGCTCCGCCGCCTGACGTTTTTGGGGGCGACGCCGCGTCAGGGGAACGCCCAGGCCTCTCATCGCCACAGGACGCGCGGAGCCAGCCCGGAACGGCGGGCGAGGGCCCCGGCGTTTCCAAAGCCAAGCCCCGGATGCCGGGGCTATCCGGAGGGCGGCAGAGCCGCATTGGTGGACTTGAATTGCCGACCGAGTGCCTAAGGCAGCCGCCGATCAGGTTGCAACAGCCTGATCGATAAGCGGCTGCTCAACTTATTGACTCTGGAGCGATTTCTTATCGACCTGACGATTCAGTCAGGTCGGAAAGCGCTCAAGGGCAGCCGCCGATCAGGTTGCAACGGCCTGATCGATAAGCGGCTGCTCCAGACTTGCCAAGCGATCGTTTAGCGAGTCGAAGCGTGCTTCAGACCGGCGCCGTGGCGTTTCGTCTGGGGGTAGGGCTCGGCCACATCGCGCCAGCCACGCAGCGTCATCGAGGCAAAGGCGGCGAACTCGAAGGCGGTGGTCGCCGTGATGGTGGCAACCGCGACCGACAGGCCGGTCAGGGCGGCGATCACGGCAAAGGCCAGCGACGCCAGGATGGTGGTCGCCATCAGGCCGAACAGGCCGATCCGCGAGCCGAGGCCGAAACCGAACAAACCACCAATGGCCAGGAGCCAGATCATCAGAGCCTCCGATCGTCCACTGAAGGTGTCGTGGGTTGGCTCCGAGGGTGGGCAACATCGGTTGCCAATTCCTTAACAGATTTCGTTTGCCGACAACATGGTTAATACTCATTTAGGCGATGATGAATGCTGATTGAGGCCGTGTTCCGACCGCGTCGTCGTACCATTTCGACACGCCAGAGCTTTATCGCGCCCGAAGGTTGATGCTGCGTTGTGCCTTGCCGGTACGGCCCGCCGCCATCGGCGACTCCCCCGCCGGCGCTCGCCTCGTGCCCGGCATTCGCGATGGCAACGAAATCCGCCGGCCAACGTTTGCCTACCTCTGGCTGAACACGCGGCAGTTGCTCTAAGTTTAGGCAGATCGGTTGCGATTTGTTCGCTCCTGCAACCTATTTGCATATTTCTCGGTGAAAGTGCTTTATTTCAATGGCTTGACGATGTGCAAATTTACCACACCCCGCGCCGCGCAACCCTCTTATGCAGCTTCCGGCTTGCAACTTGCATGTTAGGCGATATAACGGCGTCCATTGACACCGTGACCGAGAAGAATTTGTCCGCAATTTTTTGTGCAAGCGCTTGGGGCGCCGCACTTTGTTTGGATAGCACGATGCGTTGTCTTGAGGCTGACGGATCGATCGAAGGTGGCGAACCGATTTCGCTGTCCCCTCTTCACTCTTCGGAGCGCCCCGACGGCCGCTCCGCCCCGTTGCATCCCGCCGATTTTTCTCATTTTGCCTGGCGCCGTCGCCCGTCGCGGTTGCACGCCGTGCCGCGGGCCGAGCGTTGCTCGATCCAGATGGTCGTCAAGCGCGGCCTCGACATCGTCGGCGCCGGCCTGCTGCTGTTGTTGCTGAGCCCGTTGTTCCTGGCGATCGTCGCCCTCATCCGCCTGACCAGCCGTGGTCCGGCTTTCTTCCGGCAGGTGCGCACCGGCCGCCACAACGTGCCGTTCGAGATCCTGAAGTTCCGCTCGATGTACACCGAGCGCTGCGACGCGAGCGGCGTCGACCAGACGGTGAGCAACGATCCGCGCGTCACGTCGATCGGCCGCCTCCTGCGTCGCACCAATCTCGACGAGCTGCCGCAGCTCATCAACGTCCTCAAGGGCGACATGTCGCTGATCGGTCCGCGTCCGCACGTGCCGGGCATGCTGGCCGGCGGCATGGCCTACGAGGAACTGGTGTCCTTCTACGACGACCGTCACCGCATGCGCCCGGGCATCACCGGCCTCGCCCAGGCCGACGGTCTGCGCGGCCCGACCGTCGACGCCCGCCGGGCGCGCCGGCGCGTGGTGCGCGATATCGAATATGTCCGGCATTTTTCGCTCTGGCTCGACGTCGTCATCGTCTGGCGGACCATCGCCAACGAGATGCTGGGAGGGAGCGGTTTCTGACGGGGCAGGGTGACTGCGTAGGTCGCCGGTCACGACATCTTTAAGTAATTGGTCTAGCAGGTGTGCAACGCAAAACGGGTGCAGCCACCGGCTGAAACGAACAGGAGCGCGAGCGTGGAGGCGATGGTCGAGGGTGAGACGGGCGCGCGCTGGTACGCCGCTGCCACGCAGCCCAACAAGGAGCTGACGGCCGTCGAGCACCTCGAGCGCCAGGCTTTCCGCACCTTCTGCCCGCTGGAGCAGGTGGTGCGCCGCCACGCCCGCAAGGTGATCCGGACGACGGCGCCGGTGTTCCGCGGCTACGTCTTCATCGCCATGGACCCGGAGCTGGCGCGCTGGCGGTCGATCAACGGCACCTGGGGGGTGCGGGCGCTGATCACCAACGGCGACCGGCCGCTGGCCGTGCGTCGCGGCGTGGTCGAGACGCTGCTCGCCTCCGTCGATGGCGATGGCGTGCTGCGCTACGTCGATCCGCTGCAGCCGGGCATGACGGTGCGCCTGCGCTCGGGGCCGCTGGCCGACGAGCTCGGCGTCATCGAACGGCTCGACGGCAAGCGGCGGGTGCAATTGTTGTTGGGCTTCCTCGGCGGCAGCATTCGGGCTGTCGTTGATCGGGCCGATATCCTCAAGGTCGCCTGACGGCGGCCGCCGGAGCGCTTTCCGACCTGACGGGATCGTCAGTTCGATCAGAAATCGCTCCAGAGTCAAGGGTTTGAGCGTCCGCCGCGGCGGCGCCCACATCTCATGGGGCTGGCGCGTCCTGTGCCAGCGGCGGTTCACGGCCCGGGGCGACGTCTTGTCACCCTGAGTGCGGTAGCTTGGGCAAGCCGCCACGTCGGCCGCCTTCCGTTTTTCGCAGTGGTTTTCATGCCTCAGATCGTACCGTTGATCCTCGCCGGCGGGTCTGGCACGCGGCTATGG
>CALMMQ010000010.1 GCA_937868725.1 uncultured Pleomorphomonas sp. | reverse complement strand
CCGTGCTGACCGGCGCCGGTCTCGGCGATGATGCGCGTCTTGCCCATGCGGCGGGCCAGCAGAATCTGGCCGAGGCAGTTGTTGATCTTGTGGCTGCCGGTGTGGTTCAGCTCTTCGCGCTTGAGGTAGATCTTGGCACCGCCGAGGTGCTGCGTCAGCCGTTCGGCGAAGTAGAGCGGCGACGGCCGGCCGGTGTAGGTGGCGTGCAGGGCGTCGAGCTCGGCCTGGAAGGCCGGATCGGCCTTGGCGGCCTTGTAGGCCTCGTCGAGTTCGAGGATGAGCGGCATCAGCGTTTCGGCAACGTAGCGGCCGCCGAACATGCCGAAATGGCCACGCTCGTCCGGACCGGTGCGGTAGGAATTGGGCAGGGCGCTGTCGTTCATCTTGTGGTCCTCAGATTCGTTCGGCGCGGGCGTTGACGACGAAATCGACGATTCGGCTCCGGTCCTTGACGCCGGGGGCGCTCTCGACGCCCGAGGAGACGTCGACGCCATACGGGCGCACGCGGGCGACGGCTTCGCCGACGTTGGTAGGGTGAAGGCCGCCGGAAAGCAAGAACGGTGTTGTGGTCGGCACGCGGTCGAGCAGCGACCAGTCGAAGGTGACGCCGAGCCCGCCCGGCCGGCTGGAGTCCTTGGGTGGCTTGGCGTCGAACAGCATGAGGTCGGCCAGCCCGTCGTAGGCGGCGACGGCGGCGACGTCGGCGGCGCTGGCGATGCCGAGCGCCTTGATCACAGGCAGGCGCCGGCGCACGGCGGCCACCCGCTCGGGGCTCTCCTTGCCGTGCAATTGCAGGAAATCGGGGGCGATCGTCGCGGCGATGGCCTCGACGAGGGCGTCGTCGGGATCGACGGCCAGCACGACGACGCGGGCGCGGCCGCGCGCCCGGGCGGCGAGATCGCGCGCCCGGTCGAGGTCGACGTGGCGCGGGCTCCTGGCAAAGTGCACGAGACCAACGAGATCGGCTCCCGCTTCCAGGGCCCAGTCGAGGCTCTCGGCGGTCGACAGGCCGCAAATCTTGACGAGGGTTCGGGCTGTTCTGTTCATGACGCCTCGCAAGTGGCACGATTGCCCGCGCCTGTCGAGCGGATTTGACGGCTCCGGTCCTAGCTTTTCACCGCCTCGCCCTCGCGCGCCTCCAGACGGAAGGCGGCGGCCAGCAGCGCCCGCGTATAGGGCTGTTGCGGCGCGGCGAACAGCTGCGCCGCCGGTCCCGCCTCCACCACCTTGCCGTCCTTCATGACCACGAGATGGTTGGCGAGCGCCTTCACCACCCGGAGATCGTGCGAAATGAACAGGTAAGTCAGGCCGTGTCGCGCCTGCAGCCGCCGCAGCAGCTCGACCACCTGCGCCTGCACGCTCATGTCGAGGGCGCTGGTCGGCTCGTCGAGCATGACGAACTTCGGCTTCAGCACCATGGCGCGGGCGATGGCGATGCGCTGGCGCTGGCCGCCGGAAAATTCGTGCGGATAGCGGTGACGGCTGTCCGGATCGAGATCGACCTCGCGCAGCGCCGCCACCACGAGCTCGTCCCGCGCCGCCGCCGTCAGCTGGCGCTCGTGCACCTTGAGGCCCTCGCCGATGATGTCGGCGATGCTCATGCGCGGACTGAGCGAGCCGTAAGGGTCCTGGAACACCACCTGGATGTCGCGGCGCAGCGGCCGCATCGCCCGCGAATCGAGGCCGTCGATGGCCCGGCCGTTGAAGACGATGCGCCCCTGCGAGGCGATGAGGCGCAACAGCGCCAGCCCGAGCGTCGTCTTGCCCGAGCCGCTTTCCCCGACGATGCCCAGCGTTTCGCCGGCGTTGAGGCGGACGGAAATGCCGTCGACCGCCTTGACGTGGCCGATGGTGCGCCGGAAGAAGCCGGCCTTGATCGGGAACCACACCTTGAGATCGCTCGCCTCCATCACCGTGGCGGCGCCGGCGACGACGGTCGGCGGCTCGCCCTTGGGGGCGGCGGCGATCAGGTGGCGCGTGTAGGCGTGCCGGGGATTGGCGAACACCTCGGCGGTGGCGCCGGCCTCGACGATGCGGCCCTCGGTCATCACCACCACGTCGTCGGCGAAGCGCTCGACGATGCCGAGGTCGTGGGTGATGAACAGGATGGCCATGCCGTGCTTCTGCTGCAGCTTCTTGAGCAGTTCGAGGATCTGCGCCTGCACCGTGACGTCGAGCGCCGTGGTCGGCTCGTCGGCGATCAGCAGATCGGGGGCGTTGGCGAGCGCCATGGCGATCATGACGCGCTGGCGCTGGCCGCCGGACAGCTGGTTCGGATAGGCCGACAGCCGGCCGGCCGGGTCGGGAATGCCGACCTCGGTCAGGAGCTCGATCACCTTGGCGCGCAGCGCCTCTCCGCCCGGCGCCCCGTGCAGCCTGAGGATTTCGCCCACCTGCCGCTCGATGGTGTGCAGTGGGTTGAGCGAGGTCATCGGCTCCTGGAAAACCATGGTGATGGCCTGGCCGCGCACGGCGCGCATGCCCGCCTCGTCGAGCTGCAGGAGGTCGGCGCCCTTGAACAGGATCTCGCCCGACGGATGACTGGCCGCCGGGTAGGGCAGCAGGCGGACGATGCTGAGGGCGGTCACCGACTTGCCCGAGCCGGACTCGCCGACGACGGCCAGCGTCCGGCCCCTGTCGAGGGAGAACGACACCCGGTCGACGGCGGTGAAGGTGCGGTCGCCCTGGCGGAACTGCACCGACAGGTCGCGGACGGCGATGAGGGGAGCGGTTTCAGGCATCGGTTCGCCGTCTCAGTTGTAGGTCTTGCGCGGGTCGAAGGCGTCGCGCACCGCTTCGCCGATGAAGATGAGCAGCGACAGCATCACCGCCACCACCATGAAGCCGGTAATGCCGAGCCAGGGGGCGAAGATGTTGGTCTTGCCCTGGCGCAGCAGCTCGCCCAGCGACGGGTAGCCGGCCGGCAGGCCGAAGCCGAGATAGTCGAGCGATGTCAGCGTGGTGATCGAGCCGTTGAGGATGAACGGCAGGAAGGTCAGCGTTGCCACCATGGCGTTGGGCAGCAGGTGGCGCGTCATGATGGTGACGTTGCCGACGCCGAGGGCGCGGGCGGCCCGTACGAACTCGAAATTGCGGGCGCGCAGGAATTCGGCCCGGACGACGCCGACCAGATGCGTCCACGAGAAGGCCAGCAGGATGCCCAGCAGGATGAAGAACGACGGCGCCAGCACGCTCGAGATGATGATCAGCAGGTAGAGCGTCGGCACGGCATTCCAGATCTCGATGAAGCGCTGGACGAACAGGTCGATGAGGCCGCCGTAGTAGCCTTGCACGGCACCGACGACGACGCCGATCACCGAGGAGATGACGGCCAGCGTCAGGCCGAACAGCACCGAAATGCGGAAGCCGTAGAGGGCGCGGGCGATGACGTCGCGGCCCTGGTCGTCGGTGCCGAGCCAGTTCATGTTGCCGAAGCGGCATTCGCTGTCGTTGACGCCGCCGGCGTAGGCCTTGCAGCGGGCGTCCGGGCTGAGCAGGAAGGCCGGCGGCGAGGGGGCCGGCGTCGGCATGGCGGTGTTGACGCTGTCGAAGGAATAGCGGATCGGCGGCCAGACCATCCAGCCGTTCTGCTCGATCTCGTCGCGGTTGACCGGATCGCGATAGTCGGTGACGGCGAGGAAGCCGCCGAACTTCGCTTCCGGATAGTCGACGAAGACCGGGAACAGGATCTCGCCCTTGTAGGAGATGACGATCGGCTTGTCGTTGGCGATGAAGTTGGCGAACAGTGCCGCCACGAACAGCACCAGGAAGATCCAGAACGACCACCAGCCGCGGCGGTTGGCGCGGAAGTTCTGCCAGCGGCGCTGGTTGATCGGCGACAGGAAGGGGCGCTTGGCCGTCGCGGTCATGGCTCAGACCTCCCGGCTGTCGAAATCGATGCGCGGATCGATCCACATGTAGGTGAGGTCGGAGAGGATGTTGACCACCAGGCCCATGAGCGAGAAGACGTAGAGCGAGGCAAACACCACGGCATAGTCGCGGTTGATCACCGATTCGAACGACAGCAGGCCGAGCCCGTCGAGGGAAAAGATCGTCTCGATGAGCAGCGAGCCGGCGAAGAAGGCGGAAATGAAGGCGCCGGGGAAGCCGGCGATGACGATCAGCATGGCGTTGCGGAACACGTGGCCGTAAAGCACGCGGCGGTCGGTGAGGCCCTTCATGCGGGCAGTGAGCACGTAGTGCTTGCGGATTTCGTCGAGGAACGAGTTTTTGACCAACAGTGTCGTGGTGGCGAAGGCGTGCGTTGCCATGGCCAGCAGCGGCAGCGCCATGTGCCAGAAATAGTCGGCGATGCGCATCGGCCAGCTCATGTCGGCCCAGCCGTCGGAGGTGAGGCCGCGCAAGGGGAAGATCGACCAGAACGAGCCGCCGGCGAACAGCACGATCAGCAGGATGCCGAACAGGAAGCTCGGCACGGCGTAGCCGATGGCGATGACGAAACTGGTCCAGACGTCGAAGCGCGAGCCGTCGCGCACCGCCTTGGCGATGCCGAGCGGAATGGAAATGCCGTAGGAAATCAGCGTCATCCACAGACCGATCGAGATCGATACCGGCATTTTCTCGCGGATGAGGTCGATGACCGAGATGGAGCGGAAATAGCTCTGGCCGAAGTCGAAGCGGGCGTAGTTCCACAGCATCAGCCCGAAGCGCTCGAGCGGCGGCTTGTCGAAGCCGAACTCGGCCTCGAGCTTCTTGATGAACTCCGGATCGAGGCCCTGGGCGCCGCGATATTTCGAGGTGACCGTGACGTTGGCGCCCTGGTCGGGGGCCGCCTGACCGGTGCCGGCGAGGTCGGCCCCGCCGCCGGTGAAGCGGGCGGTGGCGTCGACGTCGGTGCCCTGCATCTTGGCGATCACCTTCTCCACCGGTCCGCCGGGGGCGAACTGCACGACGACGAAGTTGATGGCCATGATGCCGATCAGCGTCGGGATCATCAGCAGCAGGCGGCGCAGGATGTAGGCGGCCATCGAGGGGTCCTCGCGTCAGTTTCGTCAGGGCGTGCCGGTCGACGCCGCCTTGGCAGCGTCGTACCACCAGACGTCGGGGAAACCGAAGGAGAACTTCGGCAACCGCTCGGGATGACCGAAGCGGTTCCAGTAGGCGTAGCGGTCATCAAGCGAATAGAACAGCGGGATGACGTAGTTGTTGGCCAGCAGGACCCGGTCGAGGGCGTGCGTCGCCGCCACCAGATCGTCGCGGCCGCTGGAATAGACGATGCGGTCGATCAGCGCGTCGACGGCGGCGTCCCTGATGCCGGCGATGTTGCGCGAACCCGGCGTGCTGGCGGCCTGCGTACTCCAGAAGTCGCGCTGCTCGTTGCCCGGCGACAGCGATTCCCCCCAGATGCCGGTCGTCATGTCGAAGTCGAAATCGCGCATGGCGTTCTCGTACTGCGAATCGTCGACGACGCGGAAGTCGAGGTTGACGCCAATGAGCTTCAAGGCCTTGGCGTAGGGGGCGATATAGCGTTCCGACAGCTGGTCGCTGGTCATGAAGGCGATGGTGAACGCCTCGCCCCTGGCGTTCTTCATGACGCCGCCCTGGATCGACCAGCCGGCTTCGCCGAACAGCTTCACCGCCTCGCGCAGGTTGGCGCGCAGGCTTTCCGGCGTGCCGCCCACCGGGTTGGCGTAGGGGCTGGTGAACACCGCTGCCGGCACCTTGTCCCGCAGCGGTTCGAGCAGCGCCAGTTCGTCCGCCCCCGGCAGGCCCTTGGCGGCCAGATCGGTGCCGAAGAAGAAGCTGTCGACGCGGTCGTACTGGCCGTAGAACACCGTTCGCTTCAGCGTTTCCCAGTCGAAGGCGTCGTTGAGGGCCCGGCGCACGCGCGGGTCGGCGAACTTGTCGCGCCGGAGATTGACCACCAGCGCCTGCATGACGCCGGTGGCCCGACGCGGATAGGTCTCGAGCATCACCTTGCCGGCCGTTCTGGCCGGAAAGTCGTAGCCGGTGGCCCACATCTTGGCCGAGCGCTCGAGGCGGAAGTCGTACTTGTCGGCCTTGAAGGCCTCCATCATCACCGTCGAGTCGAGGAAATACTCGTACTGCAGCCGGTCGAAGTTGTTGAGGCCGACGTTGACCGGCCGGTCCTTGCCCCAGTAGTCGGGGTTGCGCTTCATCACCACGCGCCGACCGGGATCGACGCTGTCGACGACGTAGGGGCCCGAACCGAGCGGCGCTTCCAGCGTCGTCTCGCGCACGTTGCGCTGGCGACCGCTGGCGTCCTTGCCCTCCCACCAGTGGCGCGGCAGCACCGGCAGTTCGGCGGTGATCAGCGGCAGTTCGCGGTTGCCCGGGGCGTCGAAGGTGAAGCGCACCACATCGGCGCCGACCGCCTCGGCCTTGGCGATGTGGCTGTAGTAGGCCGCGAGCTTGGGCGAAATGTCCTTCAGCGTCGCGTACGACCAGACGACGTCGTCCGGCCCGACGGCGACGCCGTCCGACCAGCGGGCCGCCGGATCGAGGCGGAACTCGACCCAGGCCTCGTCGGCCGGGTAGCGGATGGCCGCGGCCAGGAGCCCGTACTTGGCGCCGGTGTCGAGCTCGTCGAGCGACGGCGTCATCAGCGTTTCGTAGACCTGACCGACGGCGCCCGACGGATTGCCCTTGATGCCGAGGTAGTAGTTGGTGCTGTCGAAGCTGCCCTCGACGCCGAAACGGGCGGTGCCGCCCTTGGGGGCGGCGGGGTCGGCGTAGTCGAAATGGCCAAAGCCGTCGCCGTGCAGCGGTTCACCCGTGAAGGAGATCGACAGCCGCCAGGCCGGGCCATCGTCGGCGGTGGCGGGGAGGCCGGCGGCGGACCACAGGGCAAGCGCCAATCCGGCGGCGGACAGCAAGCGAATCATCGGCACTCCTCGGCTGAAGCTCAGGGGGCGAAATTTCCACCAAAGCCGGCCGAGCGCAATCCATTCCGTGCTCGCCGGCCGTGCCGGTCGCGCCAAACCTCCCCTCGAACTACCCTCTTGCATTTCCCTCCGACAATCGCGATATGTCTCGTCCGGGAGGTTGGCAGTGGACGAACCACTCGCCAACCGGGTCAGGTCCGGAAGGAAGCAGCCCCAACGAGCCACGGCTCGGGTCACTCGTCGACCTCCCACCTCTCATTCATGGGTAGCGCCGATGCCGGACGATCCGACCTCCTCCGATCAGAGGTCTTCTGATCCTTCGTCCGCCGCTTCGCCCTATCGCGTCCTGGCCCGCAAGTACCGTCCGCAGTCGTTCGCCGACCTCATCGGCCACGAGGCGATGGTGCGCACGCTGAAGAACGCCTTCGAGACCGGCCGCATCGCCCAGGGCTGGATGCTGACCGGCGTGCGCGGCGTCGGCAAGACCACCACCGCCCGCATCCTGGCCCGCGCCCTCAATTACGAGATTCCCGGCCAGGTCGACCGCCCCACCGTCGAACTCGGCGCAGAGGGACTGCACTGCCGCGCCATCATGGAAGGCCGGCACGTCGACGTCATCGAGATGGACGCCGCCTCGCACACCGGCGTCGACGACGTGCGCGAGATCATCGAGGCGGCCCGCTACAAGCCGGTGTCGGCGCGCTACAAGGTCTACATCATCGACGAAGTGCACATGCTGTCGACGGCGGCCTTCAACGCGCTGCTGAAGACGCTCGAGGAGCCGCCCGAGCATGTGAAGTTCATCTTCGCCACCACCGAAATCCGCAAGGTGCCGATCACCGTGCTGTCGCGCTGCCAGCGCTTCGACCTGCGCCGCATCGACGCCGGCGCTCTGGCCGGGCTGATCGGCCGCATCGCCGCCGCCGAGCATGTCGGCATCGATGACGAGGCGGTGGCCATGATCGCCCGTGCCGCCGAGGGCTCGGCCCGCGACGGCCTCACCATTCTCGATCAGGCCATCGCCCACGCTTCCGGCCGCGTCGGGGCCGAAACGGTGCGGGCCATGCTGGGGCTGGCCGACCGTGGCCGCGTCGTCGAGCTGTTCGAGGCGGTGATGAAGGGCGATGTGCCGCGCGCCCTCGAACATCTCACCGACCAGTACGACACCGGCACCGAGCCGGCGGTGGTGCTGACCGATCTTGCCGGCTTCACCCACCTCGTCACTCGTCTCAAGCACGTGCCGACCACCGCCGACGACCCGTCGCTGACCGAAGCCGAGCGGACCGCCGGTCGGGCGTTCGCCGACAAGCTGTCGGTGCGCGTGCTGTCGCGCGCCTGGCAATTGCTGGTCAAGGGCATCGCCGAGGTGCAGGCGGCGCCGCGGCCGCTGCCGGCCGCCGAAATGGTGCTGGTCCGCCTCGCCTACGCCGCCGACCTGCCGACGCCCGACGAAGCCATCCGCCTAATGCGCGACGGCGCCTTTGCCGGTCAGCCGGCCGGCAATGGCGCGCCGCCGGGCGGTGGCGGCGGTCCGCGCGCCGTCATCGAAGGCGGCCGGCCGCAAGGCGGCGCCTCGACGGCTCGCCTCGCCGAACCGGCGGCGGCCACCGCCATGCGCCTGCACAGCTTCGAGGACGCCGTGCGCCTCGCCGAGCAGAACCGCGATATCGGCCTCAAGTTCGCCCTCGAGCGCCACGTCCGGCTGGTCAGCTTTGCCGACGGCCATCTCGAGTTCAATCCGGTCGAAGGCGCCAACCCGGCGCTGGCCGGCGAGATCGGCCGCAAGCTGTCGGCCTGGACCGGCCGGCGCTGGATCGTGGCGGTGTCGCGCCAGCCCGGTCAGTCGACGCTGGCCGAGGTCAAGCAGGCCCGGCGCGATCAGGCCGTCGACGACGCCCGCGCCGATCCGGTGATCGCCGCCATTCTGGCCCGCTTTCCTGGCGCCGAGATTGTCGACGTCCAGTTCGGCGATGCGCCAGAGGTAACAAAGGCAGAGAACGAACCGGTGTTCGAGGACACCGGCGACTGGACCGCCGGCTGGGCCGATCCCGGCCCCGACGAACTCGACGATTGACCCGAGGCTGCCCGGAGTGCGGGCGCGGCAAGGAAAGGACCGTGCATGTTTGGCGACATCGGCAAGATGATGAAGCAGGCGCAGGAGCTCAAGGCCCGCATGGCCGAGATGCAGGACGAGATCAAGCGCACGGAAGTGACCGGCGCCTCCGGTGGCGGTCTGGTGCAGCTCAAGCTGTCGGGCGCCGGCGAGCTGCGCGGCCTGGCGATCGATCCGTCGCTGATGAACCCCGACGAGGTGGAAATCCTCGAGGATCTGATCGTTGCCGCCCATGCCGACGCCAAGGCGCACCTCGAAAAGACGCTGGCCGAGCGCATGGGGGCGCTGACCGGCGGCCTTGACCTGCCGCCCGGCTTCAAGCTGCCGTTCTGACGCTTGGCCGCGACGGCATTGATGGACGGGCCGGCAGGCCATTCAGGAATCGGAGACAGGGGTGGCGCGCAGGGTTACCGGACCGGAGATCGAGCGGCTCGTGCAGCTGCTGGCGCGGCTGCCCGGCCTCGGGCCGCGTTCGGCCCGGCGGGCGGCGCTGCAGCTCGTCAAGCGGCGCGATCAGCTGATGGGGCCGCTCCTCGAAGCCATGACGGTGGTGCACGACAAGGTGCGCGTCTGCTCGCGCTGCGGCAACGTCGACACGTCCGACCCCTGCGTCATCTGTTCCGACCTGAGCCGCGATGGTTCGGTCATCGTCGTCGTCGAGGACGTCTCCGATCTCTGGGCGCTCGAGCGGGCCGGAGCGGTCAACGCCCGTTACCACGTGCTCGGCGGCGTGCTGTCGCCGCTCAACGGCGTCGGTCCCGACGATCTCAACATCGTCAGCCTCGTCGAGCGGGCCCACGATCCGGCGGTGCGCGAAATCATCCTCGCCGTCAACGCTACCGTCGACGGCCAGACCACCGCCCACTATCTCACCGACCGGCTGGAAGGGATCGACGTCAAGGTGACGCGCCTCGCCCACGGCGTGCCGGTGGGCGGCGAACTCGATTATCTCGACGAAGGCACGTTGACGGCGGCCATCCGCTCGCGCACGCCGTTCTGAGCCGGAGATCAGGCCAGACGCTGGCGCAGTGGCAGGGTCAGGACCGCCGCACCGGCGGCGTGGAAGGCCACTTCGCCCTCGGCGGCGCGGGCCAGCGTCTCGACCAGCAGGCGCCGTTCGGTCACCGCCGCCTCGACGATGGTCGCCGTGGTGATGTCGCCGCCGACGCTCACGTCGGTGAGGCGGACCGTCAGGCGACCGTCGGCGATGCTGAGGCCGACGTCGACCGGCCGGCCGGCGGCCAGCCGATCGCCGAGCTCGGCCAGAAAACCGTCGATGAGATCGCCCAGCAGCACCGGATTGGCTTCGATGGTCACCGGCAGTTCCGGCGGCGCGAAGGCGACGCTGGCGCCGGCGCTGGCGCGGCTCGTCTGACGGCGGATGCCGTGCGAGAACAGCGGCACCACGTCGAAGCGCACCCGTTCCGCGCTGGCCTCGGTCGCCCGCGTCAGTCCGGCCAACTGGTCGAGGATTTCGCTCTGGCCGGTGGCGCTGGGGCCGAACAGCGCGTCGAGCAGTTCGCGCAGTTCCGGGTCTTCCGGGCCGTTGCCGTCGGCCTGGCGGCTGGCGGCCAGGGCGCGGTCGAGGCTGGCCATCAGCGCCTTCAGCCAGGCGGTGGCGCCGCCCTCGCTCGCCCGGCGATCGCGCGGAGCCAGCAGCGTGTTGAAGACGCGGTCGAGCGACGCGGCCGACAGGTCGGCCTTGGCGATGAAACCGTCGGCGCCGGCACGGCGGCCGATCAGCTCGATGTCGTCGTTCTCCAGCGACGAGACCATGACCACCGGCGTGGCGCCGGCGGCGGCCTTGAGCTCGCCGATGAACGACACCGTGGTCTCCGACTGCAGCCAGAAATCGCACAGGATGACGTCGTAGCGGCGTTGTTCGATGGCCTGGCGCGCCGCGGTGACGGTGGTGGCATGGGCGAACTCGACCTCGAAGGAGGCAAGGCCGCGCAACTGGTGATCGAGCAGGAAGACGTCGTCGCAGTCATCCTCGACGTAGAGCACGGCTATCTTGGCCCTGGCCGGCGCCGCCTGACCGTCCCCGACGACAAACAGCCGTCTCCGACGCGTTTCCGCCCGGCTTTGAGGAACTTGCGGCTCGGTTGTATAGGCCATTGCCACCCCTTGAGGAGCGCACCGCTGCGATCGACTGCCGGAGCCGAATCGATCCTCCCGAACGCGGCGCGTTAAGAATTTATTCACGGAAGATGTTCGGAAGATAGTTAACAAAATCTTAATCCACGGATTTGGAAAACCTTGAAAAACAGCCTGTGGACAAGGTGTTGGCCGCCGAGCCGGCGCACCGGCCTTCGGCGGCGGCGCGCGTCGCCGGGCGCGAAATGTCGCCGGCCCATCTGGAAATGCGTGGCGTTTCGGCCGATACAGTCGTCGGGTGCCCTGGCGTCGGCGCCGTGAACAGGAGAATGCGCGAATGTCCATATTGGTGACCGGCGGAGCCGGCTACATCGGCAGTCACATGGT
>CALMMQ010000009.1 GCA_937868725.1 uncultured Pleomorphomonas sp. | reverse complement strand
CCGCGACCTTCGGCGTGACAGGCCGACACTCTAACCAACTGAGCTACACCCCCGCTGGGCCGTATCGTACCGCTCGCTGTCTTGTCGGCAGCGCCGCGTTCCGTGTTGGTGAGCGGTGAATTAGGGGATGGCCCCGGGGAAGTCAAGCGGCCTTTTTCGACTTTTTGGATCGTCCTGTGACGGTCTGCGAAAAAGTCGCGGATTTGTCGGAAAAGGCCGGCATAACTTTTTTGGCGCTTCGTCGGCGAACGAGCCATCGCGACGGACGCGGCCTCGATTCCGGCCGCCGTCGAACGGAATCGGGATCAATAGAACTGGATTTCCGTCTCGTTGAGCACGACGCGGACGACCCGATAGACGTAGACGAACGAGGCGAGGCCCAGCGTCACCAGGATCAGCAGGAACCACAGGATGAAGTGGCCGATGGAGGAGGCGAGGCCGAAACGACAGTTGAGCCGGCCGATGGCCCGGCCGCTGGCGTCGAGCACTTCGGTCTGATTGAGGACGGAGCGATTGAGGAAATAGGGGAAGACCAGCAGCGCGATGCCGAGCGTCAGGATCGAGGCGAGGAACCACAAAATGGCGTTGCCGATGGCTTCTCCAACGCCGAAGTTGCAACGGAAGCGCAGGACGCGCGAGGCGGGAGAGCCGAGGTCACTCATGATTCGCATTCCGTGAGGACGAAGAGACCGCAACTGTCGGCCTCCGAATGGGCAAAGGCAAGAGGCCGGGCCACGGCGCGGGGGCGACAAACGGCCAAACTGCCCAGCCGCTCGTTCCTTTGCACAAGGGGACTGTTCTCATTGCCAATCTGCCGTTATCTTTCCTGACAATCGAATGCATTCAGCGAGGGACAACATCGCATGGCCGAGGCTTCCATTCCGCATTTCGCCAATGATGCCGGCGTGCGCGCCATCCGCATCGGCGCCCGGGAGTTCATGTGCATCGGCGCCAAGCCACCGTTCGATCATCCGCACGCCTTCCTCGACATGGGTGGCGACACGGAGATCGTTTGTCCCTACTGCTCCACGGTCTATCAGTACGATTCGTCGCTGAAGCCGGCGGAAGCCCAGCCTAGCAGCGCCGCCTGGCATCCGCAGGCGGCCTGAACCACATCCGAGGTTTTTCTGTCATGCCGGGCCATCCGCCGGTGGTGATTGTCGGTGCAGGTATTGCCGGCCTCACCTTGTCCCTGTGCCTTGCGCGGGCAGGCATTCGCGTCACGCTGCTCGAGCGGGCGCCGGTGCTGACCGAAGTGGGCGCCGGCCTGCAACTGTCGCCGAATGCCACCAATATCCTGTTTCATCTCGGGCTCGGGTCGGCGCTTGACGCCACCGGCGTCCGGCCGGAAGCGGTGGTGGTGCGCGAGGCGATGACCGGCAAGACGCTGGTGCGCATGCCGCTCGGCGACACCATGGTCAGCCGCTACGGCGCGCCCTATGTCGTCATCCATCGCGGCGACCTGCAGCAGGTGTTGCTGCAGGCGGTCGAGAACGAGCCGCGCGTCCGCCTCAGCCTCGGGGTCGAGGTGGTGGCGGTGCGTCAGGATGCCGAGGGCGTCGAGGTCGACATCGTCGCCGGCGGCGAAGCCACGACGATCCGTGGCGGCGTGCTGGTCGGGGCCGACGGCGTCCGCTCGATGGTGCGCGAGAAGGTGATGGGCGGCGGCGCCGCCATCTACAGCGGCCGTACCGCCTGGCGCGCCACCATCGCCGCCGACGACTGGCCGGATGCCGGTCACTATGCCGAGGACACGACGCTGTGGCTTGGCGCGGGCGCTCATCTCGTCCACTACAACATCGATGCCGGCCGGGCGATCAACATCGTCGCGGTCATCGACGACAAGTGGACCGACGAAGGCTGGGACGTGCCGGGCGATCGGCGCCAGATCGAGGCGGCGTTCGCGGCCTGGCCGATCGCGCCGCGGGCGTTGATCGGTCTCGCCAGCGGCTGGCGCAAGTGGGCGCTGTGCGGGGCGCCGGACGATACGCCCTGGGTCGACGGACGCGTCGTGCTGATCGGCGATGCCGTGCACGCCATGCTGCCGTTCGTGGCGCAGGGCGCGGCCATGGCCATCGAAGACGCGCGCATGCTGACGGCGGCGCTGATGGCCAGCGACGGTACGGTACAGGAGCGGCTGGCGCTCTATGCCGAACTGCGCAAGCCGCGCGCCGAACGGGTGGTGGCCATGGCGCGGCGTAACGGCACCGTCTACCACCTCGGCGGCGTCATGGCACGCGGCCGCGATCTGGTGCTGCGCCTGATGGGGCCGCAGCGTCTGCTGCAGGCCATGGACTGGATCTACGGCTGGCGGCCGGAAGACATCTAGGGCCTTTTGGCGTCATCGATCTCGGCGCGGCGGCAAGCGCGGGGCAGGGGCTGGCTTCCGGCTCTGCCCAATCAATTGGCTGGCCCGGAGGCGCGTCTCTCTATATAGGGGGCCGCTCTTTCTTCAGCGGCGATGGGTTGGGCATGGCGAGTGATAATTCCGACAGATGGTCGTTCCTGAGACGCCACGCCGGCATCGTCGCGGCGATCGGTGCCATTTCGTCGGTGGGCATGTCGCTCAGCCTGTCGCTGCCGCTGCTGGCCATTGTCATGGAGCAACGCGGCTACTCCAGCTCGATCATCGGCATCAACTCGACGATCGGTGGCGTGGCGGCGCTGATCTGCACGCCGTTCGTGCCGGCGCTGGCCCGGCTCGTCGGAGCGGTGTGGCTGCTGCTGTGGTCGGTGGTGCTGGCGGCGGTGATCATGCCGCTGTTCTACGTCTTCGATTCGCTCACCGTCTGGTTCGTGCTGCGCTTCCTGCTCGGCCTCTGCGTCAACACCTCGTTCATCCTGTCGGAGTTCTGGATCAATGCCCTGGCCCCGGCGGGCAAGCGCGGGCTGGTGATGGGCATCTACGGCACGGTGCTGTCGGTGGGCTTTGCCGTCGGGCCGGCGATTCTCAGCCTGGTTGGTTCGGAAGGCTTCCTGCCGTTCGGCATCGGCACGGCGCTCCTGGCGCTGGCCGTCATCCCGGTGCTGATCGGGCTGCTGTCCGACCCGCCGGTGGCGGAAGGCGAGGCGCGCAGCTTCGTCCATTATCTCGCCGTAGTGCCGCTGGCGACGTTCGCGGCCCTGGCCATGGGGGCGACCGAGTCGGCGATCATGACGCTGTCGCCGGTCTACGGCCTGCGCCTCGGCTACAGCGAGCACGTCGCCGCGCTGCTGGTGACGTCGGTGGCCATCGGCAACGTCGTGTCGCAGGTGCCGCTGGGCCTGTTGTCCGACCGCATGGACCGGCGCGTGCTTCTGGCCGCCATCGCGCTCTTCGGCGCCGTCATGGCGCCGCTGGTCATGGGGCTGTCGTCGGTGCTGCCGGCGCTGATCGTCTTCATGGCGCTATGGGGTGGCACGGCGGCCGGGCTCTATTCGGTGGGTCTGACCCACCTCGGGGCCCGCCTGTCGGGAGCGGAACTGGCGTCGGCCAACGCCGCCTTCCTGTTCATGTACTCGGTGGGCATGCTGATGGGGCCAGTGCTGACCGGCGCCGGCATGGATGGTTTCGGTCCGCCCGGCTTTGTCGCCGTGCCCGGCCTGTTCCTGCTGGCCTATGGCGTTTTCGCCGTCATCCGCATCGTCAGGACGCGCTGAATTCCGTACATTGCGGTTTGTTCGTCGTCTTGACTTTTCGGATCTTTCCACTAGGGTGCGCCGCGAACGTACGACGCCCCAGCCGGGCGTCCAGCCGCTTTGGCTGAAGAGACAACCAACATAAGGAATGGACGCCATGGCCAAGGCGACGACCATCAAGATCAGGCTCGTTTCGACCGCTGACACCGGGTACTTCTACGTGACCAAGAAGAATTCTCGCACCATGACCGAGAAGATGGTCAAGACCAAGTACGATCCGGTGGCGCGCAAGCACGTCGAGTTCAAGGAATCCAAGATCAAGTGATTGCGCGGCGGTAACGCCAGCTGCGATGCGAAAGAGGCACCCCGGCGGGTGCCTTTTTTGTTGCCGCGCCCATGGGCGGCGTCGTCGTTGCGATGGGGAAGGGGATTGATCCGGCATGCCCGGATCGAACGGTCGGTCGACGACGGATCAACGAGGAGGCCACTCTAGCCGTCGTCGACCGACCTACCCAGCGATTCCAGGAGATGCGGCGGACCTGGTACCGTCGGGGTTTCGCTTGAACGGCGCCTTTGCTGTACGGCCTGGCCGTTTGCTTAAGAAACCGTTGCATTTATCTAGCGCTTTTGCGGAAAATCGACAACCTGCGCCGCGATCGCCTTGAATTAACAATAAAAAAGTAAGGTTACTTCGGCGGGGCGCCGGCGAAAACCGTCGACCGGCGCGGGAATTCCCGGCCGGAAACGGTTGATCTTGTCGTCATGACAAGCCTTGGTCGGTCAGGCGGCGGTTGGCACCACGCGGTTGCGGCCCTGCGCCTTGGCGCGATAGAGCGCGTCGTCGGCGCGCTTCAGCAGCGTGGCGGCGTTGTCGGCGGGCGACTCCAGGCAGGCAAGACCGATGGACACGGTGACGTCAATGAAGCGGGCGCCGCCCTGGATGGCGAACGGCTCGTCGGCGATCTTGCTGCGCAGCCGCTCGGCCACCAGCAGGGCCAGTTGGCGATCGGTCTCGGGCATGATGATGACGAACTCTTCGCCGCCGTAGCGGCAGGCGAGGTCGACGGAGCGGAGATTGCGGGCAACGCGCTGGGAGAACTCCCGCAGGACGGCGTCGCCGGCGTCGTGGCCGTGACTGTCGTTGATCTTCTTGAAGAAATCGATGTCGAGAATCAGCAGCGCCAGATCCGTGGAGCGGGTCAGCGCCCGTTCGATCGCGTTGGCGAGATGGCCGTCGAGATAGCGGCGGTTGTGCAGGCCGGTCAGGGCGTCGATCACCGCCAGTTCCAGCGTCTGCTGCACGCTGTCGCGCAGCCGGTCGGTGTAGCGCTTGCGGCGAATCTGGGTGCGGGCGCGGGCCAGCAGCTCCTGGCGGTCGACCGGCCGGATCAGATAGTCGTTGACGCCGAGATCGAGGCCGCGTTCGAGGCGCGCCATCTCGTCGGGCTCGGTAATCAGCAGGATCGGCAGCGTGCGGGTGCGTTCGATCGAGCGCAGCAGCGAGCAAAGGCGCAGGGCGTCGAACTCGGCCAGCGACAGGTTGACGAGGACGAGATCGTAGTTGCCTTCGGCGGCGCGGAAGGTGGCTTCCTGAGCGCTGGTTTCCAGCTCGACGGTGGCTTCGGTGGCCAGCGTCATGGCGATGCGCTCGTAGGACGATCGGCGATCGTCGACCAGCAGTAGGCGCGGCGGCGCGGCGGCGGTGAGCTCGGCATAGCCGAGCGGCAGGTCGAGACCGGTGCCGCCCTGATTGGCACGCAGCGTCAGTTCGTCGCTGAGCAGCTTCAGCCGCACCAGGCTCTTGACGCGGGTGATCAGCTGGACGTCGGAAACCGGCTTGGTGAGGAAGTCGTCGGCGCCGGCCTCAAGGCCGCGCACGCGGTCGGAGGTCTGGTCGAGGGCGGTGATCATGATCACCGGCAACTGCGCGGTCAGGGGATTGGCGCGGATGCGGCGGCAGACCTCGAAGCCGTCGAGACCGGGCATCATGACGTCGAGCAGCACCAGATCGAACGGGGCTCTCGCCACCATGTCGAGCGCCATCTGGCCGGAAGTGGCGGTTTCGACAATGAAGTACTCGGCGGTCAGCCGCGCCTCAAGCAGGCGGACATTGGCTGCGATATCATCGACCACGAGAATGCGTGCGGTCATCTGCCAGTCCCGAACTTGTGCCTTCCGGCCGGAACAGCGGCGGAAGGGCGCTCACCAATGTCTGTCACTCCGCCCGGCAAGGTGCCGACGCGGCTACCGGCATAGCCTACTGGTCGCCAATGTAGACCTTGACGGTTTCTATGAACTTCGAAACGGAAATAGGTTTTGAAATGTAGGCCTCGCAGCCGCCCTGGCGGATGCGTTCCTCGTCGCCCTTCATGGCGAAGGCGGTGACGGCGA
>CALMMQ010000008.1 GCA_937868725.1 uncultured Pleomorphomonas sp. | reverse complement strand
CTGAATCATCGGGTCGACAAGCAGTCGCTCCAGAGTCAAGGGTCGAGCCGCCGGTGCCGGCCCGGTTTGGTGCGCCGGCGACTACCTTGGACGGCAAACTTGGTCTAAAGTCGAAGCTCCGTCGCTTGCACCGAGCCGAGGCCCGATGTCGAACCGCTTATGCCGATCCCCGTTCGGGGCCGCCCTGACTGCGCCTGCCGAGTCCGCCACGACGCGGGAGCTCGGCTCATGACGGTGCGTCTGGTGGAAAAGGGCGACAGCGCCGCCCGGCGGGTGGAACGTGAAATCCGCAAGGCCATCGTCACGCTGGAGTTCTATCCCGGCTCACCGCTGTCGGAGAAGGAACTGGCCGATCGCTATGGCGTGTCGCGTCAGCCGGTGCGCGAAGCCTTCATCGCCCTGGCCCAGGCCGGTCTGGTGGAAATCCAGCCGCGGCGCGGCACTTTCGTCGTCAAGATTTCCACCGAACTGATGCGGCAGGCGCGGTTCGTGCGCGAATCGATGGAAGTGGCGGTGGTGCGCGCCGCCTGTCGCGGTTTCGATCCGGCCGTGCGCCAGCGCATCGACGCCATTCTGGAGCGCCAACGCCAGCACGCCGCCGTCAACGCCCATTACCTCTTCCAGCGCGAGGACGAGGCCTTCCACCAGGCCCTGGCCGAAGGGGCGGGCGTGCCGGCCGCCTGGGCGATCATGGAGGACCTCAAGGCCCACATGGACCGGGTCTGCCATCTGACGCTGCCGCTGCCGGAGACGCTGCCCCACCTCATCGAGCAGCACGAGGCCATCGTGGCGGCCATCGATGCCGGCGATGCCGATCGGGCGGACGCGGCGCTGCGTGCCCATCTCGAGGAAATCCTGAAAGCCTTGCCCAAGGTCGAGGACATCTACGGCTACCTGTTCGTCTGAGGCGGCGGCGGTCAGGCGGACAATCGCTCGAATTGGCGGCAGGCGATAAAGCCCGTGTCAATGCTTGCCGGCGACAATGGCGGCGGAGGCCCCCGATGTCGCTCACCTCTTCGATCTCGACCCTGCTTTCCGGCATGAACGCCGCCGCGACACGACTGTCGGCGTCGGCATCCAACGTCGCCAATGTTCAGACCACCGGTCCCGTTCCCGACGCCAACGGCGCCAGCACCGCCTACAAGCCGCTGGACGTGCGCCAGTCGGCCCTCGACAACGGCACGGTGACGACGTCGCTGACGACGCGCAACCCCGCCTATGATCTGCAGTACCAGCCGGGCTCGCCCGATGCCAACGCCGATGGCATGGTGGCGGCGCCCAACGTCGATCTTGCCGGCGAGATCACCGATCAGCTGACGGCCAAGATCAGCTACGAGGCCGCGGCCAAGAGCATGAAGGTCGTCAACGACATGCAGCAGCAGACCATCGACATGGTTTCCTGACCGGGCGTCAATGCCGCCGGGCGAGATCGGCCGCCGCCCCGACGGCGCCGACGATGCCGGCCCGTCGGCCAAGCGTGCTGGTTTCGATCTCGATCGGCAACGGCAGCAGCGTGACGGCGTGGCGACGCACGGCGTCGGCGAACTCGCTGCGGGCGCCGATACTGCCGCCGAGCACGACGATGGCCGGATCGAAGATGGCCTGAATGGCTGCCACCCCCACGGACGCGGTTTTGGCAATGCCGTCGAGCACGGCGCGGGCGTGCGCCTCACCGGCGACGGCCCGGGCGAAGATGTCGATCACCGGCACGCCGTCGCCATAGGCGGCGACGATGGCCGGCGAACTCACCGTGTCCTCGAACAGGCCGCCGACGGCCGTTCCGGCGCGGGCGTGCGGTTCGGCGCCCGTCGGCAGATAGGCGATTTCGCCGGCCGCGCCGTTGGCGCCCCGGATCAGCCGGCCGCCGAGGACGAGTCCTAGCCCGACGCCGGTGCCGAACGACAGGAAGGCAAGCGAATCGTGGCTCTGCCGTCCCGGCTGACGCGCTTCGCCGAAAGCGGCGATGTTGACGTCGTTCTCTACCAATACCGGACAGCCGAGCCGTTCGGCGATGGCGACGGCCAACGGCCGGTCGGTGGGCAGCGCCACGTTGGGTGCCAGACTGACGAGACCGGTGCGCGGCGACACCGAACCGGGAACGCCGACCACGGCGGCGGCGAGGCGACCGGCCGGCAGGCCGGCGGTGGCCAGAAGTTCAGTGCCGAGCTCGACGATCTGGTCAAGCGCCGGCGTGCCGGCGCCGTGACGGGTCGGCTGTTCGATCTCCCGCAGGATCGATCCGTCGGGAGCGGCGAGGGCGGCAATCAGCTTGGTGCCGCCAAGATCGACGCCGAGCACGGCTTGCGGAGCGGTCGACATGAGGGAAGTCCTGCGTTCGAGGGAAATAGTTCTGCAAGTTGACGAATTATCGTGTCCGGGCCGGGTCTGTCAATGTACGTTCTGCCGCGAGGGGCGGACGGTTTTGCAACTAAGGACTGGACTTGCTGGCGACGGCGCGGTCAAGTGCGGCGAGCGCCGTTGCGTCGGCAGGGCGCCTGGTCGGAGGAACGGCGGGCAATGGCATCTGGAGAGGCGGCGCCGCCGGTACTGCGGCAGATATCCGTGCGGGCGGTGATGGACGAGCTCCTGCACCACGGGCCGATCTCGCGCGCCGATCTCGCCAAGATCACCGGCCTGTCCAAGCAGACGATGTCGGAAGTCATCCGGGCCCTTGAGGACACCGGCTGGGTGCGCATCAAGGGCATGACGTCGGGGCACGTCGGCCGGGCGGCCGTCATGTACGAGGTCAACCCCGATCGCGGCTTCGTGCTCGGTGCCGACCTCGGCGCCACCACTTCGCGCGTCGCCGTCGCCAACGTCGTCGGCGCCATCGTCGGCGAGCGCGACATCGAAGCCGATCCGCGCGGTGGCCGCCACGCCATCGCTCAGCTCGGCGCCCTCAAAGACGAACTGATCGATGCATCGGGTGTCGACCGTTCGCGCGTGCTGCTGGCGGCGGTGGCGGCCCCCGGTGTCATCGATCCCGAGGCCGGCACGCTGTCGCTCGCCCCCAACATCGCCGACATCGGCGGCTTCGACTTCGCCGGTGCGCTGCAGTCGGCCATGGGGTGCGACGTGGTGGTGGAAAACGACATCAATGCCGCCGTGGTCGGCGAATCCTGGAAGGGCTGCGCCGTCGGCTTCGACGAGGTGGCCTTCATTTCGCTCGGCACCGGCGTCGGCCTCGGCGCACTGGTCGGGGGGCGCCTGCTGCGTGGCGCCCATGGGGCGGCCGGCGAAATCTCCTACCTGCCGTTCGGCGGCGATCCGGAGGCGGCCGACAGCCTGGAACGCGGAGCTCTCGAATGTGTGCTCGGGGCGCGCGGCCTGCGCGAAGCCTATGGCCGGGCCGGGGGCGAGGATGTGCCGGCGGCGACCATCTTCGAACGCGCCGAAGCCGGCGACGCCGCGGCGCTCGCCGTCGTCGCCGAGGCCGGCCGCACGGCGGCGCGCATGGTGGTGGCCGTCAATGCGCTGCTCGACCCGAAAAAGATCGTGCTCGGCGGCAATGTCGGCCGCCAGCCGCTGATGGTCGAGGGCATCCTGCGCCAGCTGCCGGTCTTCACCCGTCGCCTGCCGACGGTCGAGGCGGGCACGCTGGGACGGCGAACGACGCTGATCGGCGCCGTCGCCATCGCTCTGCATCAGGCCCACAATCTGCTGTTCAATCCGCAGGTGGCGGTGGGGCCGATCAAGCTGCCATCGGCCGGCTGACCGCCACCCCTTTTCGGCAAGCCATCGGCCCGCGGCGCCGTCGGGCGATGCCGTTTGGCTGGAATTTAATGTTCGTCATCTTGACGAACTAAATAAGCGCGTGCACATATAAGGCATGAACGCGTCGCGCCTCCCCGCGTCGCTGTTGCCGATCGCCGGCGCCGAGGGCGCCGCTCGCAGCGGTGAGGGGAGAGCCGGCGGCAATGGCTGGAGGCCGATCATGACCGTCAATTGCCTGCCCTCGAGCGAAGCCGCCGCCAGGGCGCTGGCCGAAGACATCATCGCCGAGATTCACCGCAAGCCCGATGCCGTGCTGGGCCTCGCCACCGGTGCCACCATGGAACCGGTCTACGCCGAACTGGTGCGTCGCTTCCGCAAGGGCGACGTCAGCTTCGCCCGCGTCACCACTTTCAATCTCGATGAATATGTCGGCCTGTCCGGTCAGGATCCGCGCTCCTATCGCGGCACCATGGACAGCCAGTTGTTCGATCTCGTCGACATCGACAAGTCGCGCACCCATCTGCCCAACGGCATGGCCGCCGATCTCGAGGCGGAGGTGATCGACTACGAGCGGCAGATCAAGGCTGCCGGCGGCGTCGACTTCCAGATCCTGGGTATCGGCCGCAACGGTCACATCGGCTTCAACGAGCCGGGTACGCCCTTCGCCTCGCGCACCCACGTCGAGACGCTGCACAGCGAAACGCTGGCGGCCAACGCCGGCTTCTTTGCCAACGACGTGCCGCCCTCGCGCGCCCTGACCATGGGCATCGCCACCATCCTGTCAGCCCGGCGCATCGCCATCCTGGCCACCGGCGACAGCAAGCGCGACGCCGTGGCCGCCGCGCTCTCCGGCCCCGTCGATCCTGCCTGCCCGGCGTCGGCGCTGAGCGTCCATGCCGCCGTGACCTGGTGGCTTGATCCGGCCGCCTCGGCCGGTCTTGACCTTGCCAACGCCTGTTGAACGGCCTCTCCGGAGAGGAACGGCGAGCTTCGGCTCGCCTGAACTATCGCGCTGATTGTTGAAAACCAGGCATCCTGGTGATGTGATCTGGCGATATTGCAATCAGAGCAGTGCTTTCCCTTGTTCATGACAATAGCATCAGCCTATGTGCGACGATGATGTTTTGAAATGCTCTTGGGTGATTGATGGTGGATTCGCCGAAAGTTCAATATGCCGGTTGAGTCGGACCGCTATGTCGTATTGTTCAAAACGTTTGAAATCGAAGGTGTAGCTGCACAACGACTACAGCCAAAACGATTGATTAACGATTCGCGTCTTACTCTCCTCGCCGTCGCCGGGTTATCAATACGGTTCTCGATAGAATACGTATAAAACTATAGGGCACATGTTGCCCGCCGGCCAGTACACGTGCGAGGTTGAAGCATGTCGGACATTGGCCCGGCTCGCGTCGTTACCCTGTCAGGCGATCTGACCATCCGCCACGCCGCGGAGGTGCAGGGGTTCCTTGCCGATCGTCTGAAGAAATACGACAACATCGAACTGGACTGCACCGCCATCACCGAAACGGATCTGAGCTTCCTCCAGCTATTGGTGGCGGCAAGCAAGAGCGCGGCAGCGGCAGGCAAGCGTATCCACCTCGATCGGCAGCGGGCCGGGTGTGTCGGCGATCTCGTCGAACGCGCCGGTCTTGCCGTGACGTTCGGTTTTCCGACGCCCGGTCAGACCCAAGGCAACCCTGCATGAGGGGAATGCACCCATGGCAAAGACGATTCTGACCGTCGATGACTCGGCCAGCATGCGTCAGATGATTCGGCTGGCTTTGGCCGGGGCCGGCTATGCCGTGCTCGAAGCTGCGGACGGCGCGCAAGGGCTGGCGACAGCGCGTGGCCGGGCGGTCGACATGGTTCTCACCGACCTCAACATGCCGGTCATGGATGGCGTGACGCTGGTGAAGGAGCTGCGCAAGCTGCCGACGCTCACCGGCGTGCCGATCATTCTGGTCACCACCGAGTCCGATGCCGAACGCAAGGCCCAGGCCAAGGCGGCCGGCGCCACCGGATGGATCACCAAGCCGTTCCAGTCCAGTCAGCTCATCTCGCTTGCCAAGAAGGTATTGGGATGATGACCCCCAGCGATCCCAGGGATATATTCCGTCAGGAAGCCCAGGATCTGCTCGCTCTACTCGAGACAACGCTGCTCGACCTCGAGCACGGTCCCGACAATGCCGAGCTGATCGACACCACCTTCCGGGCGCTGCACACCATCAAGGGCTCGGGGGCGATGTTCGGCTTCGATGCCGCCGCGGCCTTCACCCACCACGTCGAAACGGCGTTCGACCGCGTTCGCCAGGGCAAGCTCGTCGCCAATCACGAGTTGATATCGCTGGCCCTCAGGGCGCGCGACCACATGCGGGCCCTGATCGAGGAACCGGAGGTCGATGCTGCCGCCGGTGACGACATCCTGGCGGCGCTGGCCGTCATCGTCGAAGGTGGCGCCGCCCCGGTGGTCGCCGCCGCGGCGCCGGTGGACGCCAAGGCGCCGGCGGCCGGGCAGGGCTGGCACATCGGCGTGCGTCTGCCGCAGGACGCCATGGCCAACGGCACCAAGCCGGTGCTGTTGCTCGACGAACTGCGCGAACTCGGCGCAGCGACGATCCGCGCCGTTGTTGACCGCGTGCCGACGCTGGCCGAAATCGATCCGACCGGCTGTTATCTCGGCTGGGAAATCGATCTCGTCACCGCCGCGCCGGCCTCGGCCGTCGAGGACGTGTTCATTTTCGTGCGCGACGAGATGGAGCTGACCATTGCGCCGCTCGCCGCCGCGCCGGATGCCGCGCCGCCCGCCATCAGCGCGGTGGTCGTTGCCGCGCCGCCCGCGGCCGACAAGCCGCAGGCAAAGCCCGCCGCCAGTGAGCCGGCCCGCGACGCTGGCCGTAACGCCGCCGCCTCGTCGATCCGCGTTCCGGCCTTCCGCCTCGACGAACTGATGGAGCGTGTCGGCGAACTGGTGATCACCCAGTCGCGCCTGCGCCAGATCGCCGCCCTCAGCGACGACAACCAGATCAAGGCGGTGGCCGAGGAAATCGAGCGGCTGGTGCTGGAACTGCGCGACACCACCATGGGCATCCGCATGGTGCCGATCGGTTCGCTGTTCGGCCGCTTCCGTCGCGTCGTTCACGATCTGTCGCGCGACCTCGGCAAGGAAGTCGATCTCGTCATGCACGGCGAGGAGACCGAACTCGACAAGACGGTGATCGAGCAGCTCAACGACCCGCTCGTCCACATGATCCGCAACGCCATCGACCACGGCATCGAAGGGCCGTCCGACCGTCTCGCCGCCGGCAAGGCTGCCGTCGGGCGGATGGAGCTGTCGGCCGAGCATGTCGGCACCGAAGTGCTCATCACCCTCAAGGACGATGGTCGCGGCCTCGATCGGGCGCGCATCCGGGCCCGCGCCGAAGAACGTGGCCTCATCGCCCCCGGCGCCGTGCTGAGCGACAGCGAACTGTTCCAGGTGCTGTTCCTGCCCGGCTTCTCGACGGCGCAGACCGTGACCAGCCTGTCGGGTCGCGGTGTCGGCATGGACGTGGTCCGCCGCACCATTGAAGCGCTCAACGGCACAATCGATCTTGCCAGCGCGCCGGGGCAGGGCACGACGGTGACGCTGCGCCTGCCGCTGACGCTGGCCATCATCGACGGGCTGCTGGTGCGGGTCGGCACAGGCCGCTACGTGCTGCCGCTGGCCGCCGTCGAGGAATGCGTCGAGATGACGCCGGCCGAGGATGCCCGGGCGCGCGGCCTCAGCTTCCTGGGCCTGCGCGGCGATCTGGTGCCGTTCATCCGCCTGCGCGAGCTGTTCCTGACGCATGCGCCGCCCGATCCGTTCCAGAAGGTGGTGGTGGTCTCCGCCAGCTGCGGCAAGGTCGGTCTGGCGGTCGATCAGGTCATCGGCCAGCATCAGACGGTGATCAAGTCGCTGTCGAAGATGCACGCCGACATCGACATGTTCTCCGGCGCCACCATCCTCGGCGACGGCACCGTGGCCCTGATTCTCGACGTGTCCAACCTCGTGGCCTACGGCCAGGCGAGAAGCGAGAGCGAGCGGCGGGCCGGCGGTGCCAACGGGCGGAGCGCAGCATGAACCGCGATATCGCCACCCAGGGACTTGAAGTCCTGACGCTGACGCTTGGCGGTCAGGTATTTGCCATCGAGGCGGCGCACGTGCGCGAGATCCTCGACCTCGTCGCCGTGACCGAGGTTCCCACCGCCGATCCGTTTGTCGGGGGGCTGATCAATGTGCGCGGCAAGGTCGTGCCGCTCGCCGATCTGCGCCATCGCTTCGACATGCCGCGCCCCGAGCCGTCGGTGGACACGCGCATCATCGTGCTTGAGGTCGAACTCGCCGATGAAGCGATGACCGTCGCGCTCATTGCCGACAAGGTTCATGAGGTGACGGAAATCGCCGCCTCTGCGCTCGAAGAGACGCCGCGCATCGGCCTGCGCTGGCGTCAGGACTACATCCGCTGCATCGCCAAGCGCGACGGTGAATTCATCGTCGTGCTCGACATTGCCGCGATCTTCTCGGTCGAAACCCGCCGGAGCGATCGTCCCGACGATCGTTCGAAGGCGAGCAACGCCGCTTGATTCCCTGAGACGGGGCTGCGCTCGCAGAGGGCGAGGCAGACACCGATCGACGACAGCAAGAAGCAGAATCCGGCTCGCCTGGCGCCGCCGTCGCGGCGTGCGGCCGGATTCCGTCGAAAGGACACGACATGCGCATCACGATAAAAACAAAGCTGGCGGCGGTCTTCGCGCTGGTCATCGCCCTCACCGGTGCCATGGCCTGGCTCGGCATCTCCAGCCTTTCCTCGCTCGACACCGACATGGACGAGCTGCTCAACGGTCCGGTGCAGCGGGCGTTGCTCGAAACCGAACTGCGCAACAACATGCTGGAAATGTTGCGCCAGCAGAAGAACCAACTGCTGGCAACGACGCCGGACACGCTGGCCAAGTACGACACTGCCGAGCAAGCCGCCCGGGCCGC
Organism: uncultured Pleomorphomonas sp.; assembly: GCA_937868725.1. Lineage (GTDB taxonomy): Bacteria > Pseudomonadota > Alphaproteobacteria > Rhizobiales > Pleomorphomonadaceae > Pleomorphomonas. The sequence continues at coordinate 8,932 of CALMMQ010000008.1, read as the reverse complement.
CTTCACCGCCAAGCTCGACAAGGTCATCTCGATCGGCAGCGCCGAGGGCAAGAAGCGCATCGCCGTGCTCAACGCGCCGCTGCAGAAGTGGCTTGAGACGCAGGACCGCATCCGCGAGCTGATCGGCAAGGGCCAGCGGGAAGAAGCCATCGCCCTGCACATGACGCAGATCACCTCGCAGATCTCCGAGGTCGACAAGGTGCTGAGCGAGGTCATCGACCTCAACAGCCAGATCATGGATCAGACACAGGCCGGCGCCACCGAAGAATACCTGTCGATGCGCCGCATCCTGTTCATCTTTGCCAGTATCGTGCTGGTGGTCGGCCTTGGCGCCGCCATCTGGCTGTCGCTATCGATCGGCCGCGGTCTGGCAATGGCCGGCAACCTCGCCTCCGCCGTTGCCGCCGGCGACCTCAGCCGCCAGGTACGGGCCAAGTCCAACGACGAGGTCGGCGATCTCATCACCGCCCTCAACATCATGACCGAGAAGCTGCGCGCCATCGTCGGCGACACGCTGTCGGCCGCCGACAACGTCTCGGCTGGCAGCCAGCAGCTATCGGCCGGCGCCGAGCAGATGTCGTCGGGCGCCGCCGAGCAGGCGTCGTCGGCCGAGGAAGCCTCGTCGTCGATGGAAGAGATGGCCGCCAACATCAAGCAAACCGCCGACAACGCCGCCCAGACCGAGAAGATCGCCCGCCAGTCGGCCGCCGACGCGCAGGCCAGCGGCGACGCCGTGGAACGCGCTGTCAAGGCCATGGAGACCATCGCCGAGAAGATCGGCTTCGTGCAGGAAATCGCTCGCCAGACCGACCTCTTGGCCCTCAACGCCGCCGTCGAAGCGGCGCGGGCCGGCGAGCACGGCCGCGGCTTCGCCGTCGTCGCCTCGGAAGTGCGCAAACTGGCCGAGCGCAGCCAGTCGGCCGCCGCCGAGATTGGCGCCCTGTCGTCGCAGACGATGACGGTTGCCCGCGAGGCCGGCGAAATGCTCGACCGCCTGGTGCCGGACATCAAGAAGACGGCGGAACTCGTCGAGGAAATCTCCGCCGCCTGTCGCGAGCAGGACATCGGCGCCGACCAGATCAATCAGGCTATCCAGCAGCTCGACAAGGTGATCCAGCAGAATGCCGGTGCCTCGGAAGAGATGTCGGCGACTTCCGAGGAACTGGCGGCCCAGGCCGAGCAGTTGCAGGCCTCCATCGCCTACTTCCGCGTCGAAGACGTCCAGACGCCGGCTCGCGCTCCGGCGCCGCGTGCCAGCGCCCGGCCGGCGACCAAGACGGCGTCCGTGGCCGGCAAGCTCGGCTTCTCGCCCGTGTCCGAAGGTTCGCCGGCTCGTCCGGCCGCCGCCGCCCCGCGTCGTCCGGCGCCGGCGGCCGTCAAGTCGGGTGGCTTCTCCCTCGATCTCGGCTCGGGTGGCGGCGACGCCCACGACGCCGACTTCGAGCGCTACTGAGCGGCCACCATGGCAACCGCACCGCTCATCAAGGACCGGGGCGAGGCGCAGTTCGTCTCGCTCGGCGTCGGCAACGAGGTGTTCGCCGTGCCGGTGGACACCGTGCTCGAGATCGTCGACATGCAGCCGGTGTTCCGCGTGCCTGAGACGCCAGCGCACGTGCTGGGGCTGATCGATCTGCGCGGCCGTTCGGTGCCGGTGCTCGACCTGCGCGTCAAGCTCGGCCTGCCGCCCAAGCCGCCGACCGAGACGACGCGCATCCTGGTGCTGGAAGTGCCGCTGGCCGACCGGCTGCTGGTGCTGGGTCTGGTGGCCGACCGGGTGATCGAAGTGATGGCGCTCGCCGCCGCCGAAATCGAGCCGCCGCCCGATTTCGGCGTGCGCTGGCGTTCGGACTACATCGCCGGCGTCGGTCATCGTGAATCGCAGTTCGTCATCATCTTCGATCTGCCGAAACTGTTCACCGTGGCCGAAACCAACGCCTTCCTGCAGGTCGGCTCGCTAGAGCGACTTCCGACCTGATGGACTCATCGGGTCGACAAGAAATCGCTACAGCATCAATGAGTTGAGCAGCCGCTAGTCGATCATGTTGTTTCAACATGATCGGCGGATGCTCTAGCCGCTGATGCCTGACACGGGTGGCTGTCGCCCGCCGACCAGCCGCCATGCCGCCACGAGCGGACCGCCGGATTATCCGGCGGTCCCCAACGCCCCGACGAGATCATGGCGCTCGAACCCTACGATCATCTCAGCGATGCCGACTTCAACCGTTTGGCGAGCTTCATCCATGGCTATAGCGGCATCAAGATGCCGCTCAGCAAGAAGTCCATGGTCGAAGGACGGTTGCGGCGGCGCGTCCGCGCCGTCGGCGCCAACTCGCTCGATGAGTACTGCGACTATCTGTTCACCGACGACGGCATCGCCACCGAGGCGATCAGCCTGATCGACGCCGTTTCCACCAACAAGACCGATTTCTTCCGCGAGCCCGACCACTTCCGCTATCTCGCCACCGAGGCCGTACCGGCCCTGATCCGTCAGGGACTGGTCGGGCGGTCGGCGCCGCTCAAGGTGTGGAGCGCCGCCGCCTCCGTCGGCGCGGAGGCCTATACCATCGCCATGGTGATGCGTGAGCTCGCCGACCGGCAGAGCCCATTCCGGACCCAGATCGTCGCCACCGACATCTGCACCGAGGTGCTGAAGACGGCGGTGTCCGGCATCTATCCGCACGCCATGATCGCGCCGGTGCCCGAGGACATGCGCCACCGCTACCTGATGCGCGGCAAGGGGCCGATGACCGGCAACGTCCGCATGATCCCGGAACTGCGCGCCATGGTGACGGCCCGGCGCGTCAACCTCATGGAACGGCCCTATCCCGTCGACCGCGACATGCACGTCGTGTTCTGCCGCAACATTCTTATCTACTTCGACCGTCCGACGCAGGCGGCGGTATTGACCGAGCTGTGCAGCCATTTGCTGCCCGGCGGCTACCTGTTCATGGGGCATTCCGAGACGCTGGCCGGTTTCAATCTGCCGCTGCGCCAGGTGACGGCGACGGTGTTCATGCGCGAGGACGGCCGATGACCCTCGCCTGCCTCGACCCGTTCGCCGTCGACGAGCAGGAACAGGCGCTGCCGCGTGTCTACTTGCTGCCCGGAGAAATGCATTGCGCCGAGACGCGGACGGTGGTGACGACGGTACTGGGCTCCTGCGTCGCCGTCTGCCTGCATCATCGCTCGACCGGCATCAGCGGCATCAACCATTTCGTGCTGCCGATCAGCGAGGGCAGCGAAACCGGTCTGCGCTACGGCGACTATGCCATCGATTGCCTGGTGGCCAGCCTGCGCCGCGTCTGCGGCGACGATGCCCGCTTCGAGGCCAAGGTGTTCGGCGGTGCCGAGATGTTTCCGGCCCGCTTTCAGGGCGTCAGCGTTGGCGCGCGCAACGCTGCCATTGCCGAACGACGGCTGGCGCAGCTGTCGATCCCCATTGTCGCTCAGGCAACCGGCGGCCGCGGCGGCTTCTTCATGCGCTTCGACACCGGCACAGGTACGGTGATGGCCCGGCGCATCACCAAGATGCCGTAGGGGCAGGGCGGCCGAAAAATGCGGCGATGTCGACCGAAGGCCTTTTCGCCGTCGCCTCGCTTGCGGTAGAGCAGGGGCCATGAGCGCTTCCCCTGTCTTCCCCTTCATCCGTGGTCTTGGCGACATCATCGACGGCTATGCCGCCGTGCTCTGCGATCTCTGGGGCGTGCTGCACGACGGCCGCCACGCCTTTCCCGAGGCGCTGGCAGCGCTGCGCCGGGCGCGCGCAGCTGGCCGGCTTGTCGTGCTGCTCACCAACGTGCCGCGCCCCGGCCGGCTGATCGTCGACGACTTTAGACGGTTCGGCATTCCGGCCGATATCTGCGACGGCGTCATCACCTCCGGCGACGTCAGCCGCTCGCTGCTACGCCAAAGTGGTGCCCACGCCGTGCTGCACATCGGCAAGGCGCGCAATCTCAGCCTGTTCGAGGGCATCGACGTGGCGCTCGTCGACGACGCGGCCGCCGAAATCATCGTCTGTACCTCGCTGGCCGACGAGGAACACGAGACGCCGGCACTCTACCGCGATCGGCTGGAGCGGCTGGCCGCTCGCGGCCTGACGCTGTTCTGCGCCAATCCCGACCGCGTCGCTCAGCGCGGCAGCGGCTTCGTCTATTGTGCCGGTGCGCTGGCCGACCTCTATGCCGAGCTCGGCGGCACGGTGGTGATTTCGGGCAAGCCCAATCCGCCGATCTACGACGCCGCCATGACCGAACTCGCCCGGCTGGCCGGCCGACCGCTCGCCCGCTCCGAGGTTCTGGCCATCGGCGACGGCCTGCCGACCGATATCGCCGGCGCCGTGCGCAACGGTTTCGACGCGCTGATGGTCACCTCCGGCATCCATGCCGGCGATTTCGGCGCTCCGGATCGGCCCGATCCGCAACGGCTGACGGACCGCCTCGCCGCCGACGATCTCACCATTCGCGCCGCCATCAGTCATCTGCGCTGGTAGGCCCTCAGGCCTCGGGCGCGACTGGTGCCTCGTCCGTGGGATAGACCCGAACGAACGGATAGCGCTTGTCCGAGAGGCGCGTCAGCTGGCGCAAGGCCGCCGCCGGCTGCGCCGCCTTGAGGTCGGCTTCTGCGGCGAGCAGTGCTTCCGCCAGCGAACCATAGATCTTCGAAGTGCCGGCGTAGCTGTCGGCTATTGGCTTGAACAGGGTTACGGAGTAGGCCACAGCGAGTCACCAAGTATAACTGCGTATATTGCCGCTACGCCAACTCGAAAACGTTTTAGCGCTGCAGACGATCCCGACGCGACATGCTGGCAAGACACCGGCCGTCACGGGCCAGGATCAAGTTGAGATCATAAGGTCACGGATCGCGGCGATTCAAGATGGCATAACGCCGAACGCACAACCAGTTCGAGATTTTGTCGGTTGGGCGCGCCGGGCTGGCTCAGGCATGGCTTTTTCCCGCCGGGCGCGTTATCAAACCGGTCGGCAGTCCAGAGGTTCGATCGCGTGTCGGGAATTGGCCCCACATGTTCCGACGAGCCATAGGTCCCGGGATCGGTGCTGCCGCGCCGGACCGGAGCACATAGCCAGTCGCGCGTTGGCGCCAAACGGAAAAGGCGAAAGGCGAACATGCATATTACGATGATCGGTTCGGGCTACGTAGGTCTTGTCTCCGGCGTTTGTTTCGCCGATTTCGGCCATTCCGTCACCTGCATGGACAAGGACGAGAGCAAGATCGAGGCGCTCAGGCGCGGCGAGATTCCCATCTACGAGCCGGGTCTCGATGCCCTCGTCGCTGAAAACGTCGAGGCGGGCCGGTTGACGTTCACCACCGGTCTCGCCGAGGCGGTGGCCAAATCCGACGTGGTGTTCATCGCCGTCGGTACGCCGTCGCGGCGCGGCGACGGCCACGCCGACCTCAGCTACGTCTACGCCGCGGCGCGCGAGATTGCCGAGAATGTCAGGGGCTTCACCGTCGTCGTTACCAAGTCGACCGTGCCGGTCGGCACCGGCGACGAGGTCGAACGCATCATCCGCGAGGCCAATCCCACCGCCGACGTCGCCGTCGTCTCCAATCCCGAGTTCCTGCGCGAAGGCGCTGCTATCGACGACTTCAAGCGGCCCGATCGCATCGTCATCGGCTACGAGGACGAGCGCGCCCGCGAGGTGATGACCGAGGTCTACCGGCCGCTCTACCTCAATCAGGCGCCGCTGCTGTTCACCAAGCGCCGCACCTCCGAGCTGATCAAGTACGCCGGCAACGCCTTCCTGGCCATGAAGATCACCTTCATCAACGAGATCGCCGATCTCTGTGAAAAGGTGGGCGCCAACGTCCAGGAAGTGGCACGCGGCATCGGCCTCGACGGTCGCATCGGTTCGAAATTCCTGCACGCCGGCCCCGGCTACGGCGGCTCGTGCTTCCCGAAAGACACGCTGGCGCTGGTCAAGACGGCGCAGGACTACGACAGCCCCATCCGCCTCATCGAGACGACGGTGGCCGTCAACGACACGCGCAAGCGCGCCATGGCCCGCAAAGTGATCGCGGCGGTGGGCGGCGACGCCCGCGGCAAGACCATTGCCGTGCTCGGCCTGACCTTCAAGCCGATGACCGACGACATGCGCGACAGCCCGGCCATCTCGATCATCCAGGCCTTGCAGGACGCCGGCGCCCATGTGGTCGGCTACGACCCCGAAGGCATGGACAACGCCCGGAAGCTGATCGAGGGTGTCGCCTTTGCCAAAGACGCCTATGACGCCGCCAAGGGCGCCGACGCCGTGGCCATCGTCACCGAGTGGAACCAGTTCCGCGCCCTCGATTTTCCGCGCCTCAAGGGCGTGATGGCGGCGCCGGTGCTCGTCGACCTCAGGAACATCTACCGCCGCGACGAGGTCGAGAAGCACGGCTTCAGCTATTCGAGCGTTGGCCGGCTGTGAACAAGGAGAGGCGATGCGCTTCCTGATCACCGGCACGGCCGGCTTTATCGGCTTCCATCTCGCCAAGCGTCTGCTCGACGACGGCCACTTCGTCGTCGGCTACGACGCTATGACCGAGTATTACGATGTCCGTCTCAAGGAGGCACGCCACGCCATCCTCAGCCGTTCCAACGGCTTCTCGTCGGTGATTGCCCGCCTTGAGGACGAGGCGGCGCTCGAGGCGGCGGCGGCTCGGGCCGAGCCGGAGGTGATCGTCCATCTCGCCGCCCAGGCCGGCGTGCGCTACTCGATCGAAAACCCGCGCGCCTACGTCGACGCCAATCTGGTCGGGACGTTCAATGTGCTGGAGCTGGCCAAGGCGTTCAAGGTCAAGCACCTGCTGATGGCTTCGACCTCGTCGGTCTATGGCGCCAACGAGCGCATGCCGTTCTCCGAGAACGACAAGGCCGACTGGCCGATGACGCTTTACGCCGCCACCAAGAAGGCGACGGAAGGCATGGCCCACAGCCACGCCCATCTGTTCGGCGTGCCGACCACCATGTTCCGCTTCTTCACCGTCTACGGCCCCTGGGGCCGGCCGGACATGGCGCTCTACAAGTTCGTCGACGCCATCGAGAAGGGGCAGCCGATCGATATCTACGGCGAAGGCCGGATGAAGCGCGATTTCACCTATGTCGACGACCTCGTCGAGGCCATCGTCCGGTTGATCCCGCGGACGCCCAAGGTTGGCGAGCCGGTGGAGCCGGCCGGGCTCGACTCGCTGTCGCCGGTGGCGCCGTGGCGCGTCGTCAACATCGCCGGCGGCACGTCGGTGGGGCTGATGGACTATATCGAGGCGATTGAACAGGCGCTCGGCAAGACGGCCCTCAAACGCCTGCTGCCGATGCAGCCGGGCGACGTGCATGAAACCCACGCCGATCCGAGCCTGCTCGTGGCGCTGACCGGCTACAAGCCGACCACCCAGGTCCGCGACGGCGTCAAGGCCTTCGTCGACTGGTACACCGGCAGCTGGCGACTGTTGCGCGGCGAGCGCTGACCGGCAAGGGTGTCCCCGCGGCCGTCGGCACGGCCACGGGGAAGCTTCCTCACTTGGGCAGATATACCGGTTCGCTTTCCATCACCGGCTGACGGCCGGCGGCGATGGCGGCGATGCGCGTCTTGGCGTCAGTGACCGCCGCGGCGCTGCCGAGGAAGTCGATGTCGATGTGGAACGAGGTGGCGGCGCCCGGCGCCAGTTTGCGGACGCGGCCAGCCTTCTCTTCGAGCGGCCGGCGGTAGGGGAAGTTGGTTCCCGGCTCAAGCCCGGTGACGTAGCCCTGACGTTCCGTGTCGGTGTTCTTCCACAGCGTGAACACCGGCAGCTCGGCCACCGGGTAGCTCATCATGACGCCCAGCGTCGACGTGGCGTTGACCAGCGCCACCGCTGTCCGGCCGTTGGCGTCGGCCATCGGCTCGCCGATGAACAGGAACTCATCATAGTCCCGCGTCGGGCCGAGGTAGCGGTCCCAGGCCGGGCTGGCGTCCTTGCCGGCGCCGAAGGGGGCGACGCGCGCCATGGCGCTGACGATGCTGGCGTCCTGCTCCAGCACCGGCCGGCCGAAGTTGGTGTGGTAGATGATCTGGTAGGGACGCTCGTAGTCGCTGAGGTTGGTCAGCGTGTCGGCCAGCGACAGCCGCGTCTCGCCCGGCACCAGCGACACCGTCGCCCAGGTTTCGTAATCGGCGAGCTTGAACGCCTTCTCCTTGATGAGGCCGGCCACCGTGATGCGGTGCGGCGCGGCGCGCTCGATAGCGACGACCACCTGCGAAGCCGGGGTGCTGCCGGCCCGGCCGTGCAGCGTGTAGCGGATCGGCTCGTCGGTCACCGGGTGGCCGGTCCATTCGAAGCCGCAGCGCACCATCATTTCGTTGAAGCCTTCGAGCCAGCCGAGACCGGCGCGGCCGGTCAGGTTGACGTAGGCCGGATTGACGATCTCATCGACCGGCGAGGCCCAGCCGTAACAGGCCGGACCGCTGGTGACGTTGAAGATGTTCATGCCGCGCGTCGGCACCAGCGTGACGGCGAAATGGCCGGCCCTGACGGTGATCGTCGTGCTGCCTTCCTGCCGGCCGCCGTGCAGCGTGCGCTTCTGGACGGAGAACGACGGGCTGGACTTGATGCCGAGCTCGGCACTGGTGATCGCCCAATCGGGGATCTCGATGCCGCCGACAGTGTCGGTCAGGGTGAAGACGAAATGGGTGGCATTGTCGAACATGAAACGGTCCTCGCTCCCGTCGTTCGCTGGCCGGCGGCGGCGCGACGCTTGGCGGACGACTCTTGCCCAAAGGGGGTAGCACAGCGACCAGATCGCCGAAAGTCGGGTTGACGCGCACCACGACCCGCCACGGTCATCGGTGCGTTTTCATCGCTCAAGCGCTGGTCGGGTTGAACATTTTGGCTGGGGTGGCAGGATTCGAACCTACGAATGGCGGAATCAAAATCCGCTGCCTTACCACTTGGCGAC
>CALMMQ010000007.1 GCA_937868725.1 uncultured Pleomorphomonas sp. | reverse complement strand
GCACCAGCCCCAGCTCGGCCTGGAAGTCGACGTAATGGGGCAGCTTCAAGTGCTCCACGAAGCCGGTCGCCTGGACGTTGTCGCAGTGGGAGATGACGAATTCCTCGTCCTGGGCCGGGGCGACGACGTCTTCGCCATATTCGGCCGCCCGAAGCGCCCGGTCGCACAACGACATGGCCATGGCCTTGCGTTCGCTCTGGCCGAAGACGAGGCCGTAGCCGCGCGTGAACTGCGGCGGCTTGTCGGCGCTGCCCTTGAACTGGTTGACCATCTGGCATTCCGTGACGCGGATGTCGCCAAGGGTCACAGCGAAGCCAAGTTCGGGAATGTCGAGCTCGACGGCGACGAGGCCGATGCGGATTTCGCCGACGAAGGGATGGCTGCGGCCGTAGCCGCGCTGGGTGGAATAGGCGAGCGCCAGCAGGAAGCCTTCATCGCCACGGGCGAGCGACTGCAGCCGCTCGGCGCGCGGCATGGGAAATTCCGAGGGCTCGCGGGTGATATCGCCCGGCGCGGCGCCGTCGTCGTGCTCGGTCTCGATGAGGCTTTCGCCGGCGAGGATGTCGGCGACACGCGCCACCTTGTCGAGACCGCCGTCGCGGCGGGCGGCTTGCGGTACGTCCGGATCACCGGCAAGGGCGGGATCGATCAGGCGATGGGTGTAATCGAAGGTCGGGCCGAGCAACTGGCCACCGGGCAGATCCTTGTAGGTCGCCGAGATGCGGCGTTCGATGCGCATCGCCAGCGTGTCGAGCGGGCTGCTGGTGCCGAAGCGCGGCAACGTCGTCCGGTAAGCGCGCAGGATGAAGATGGCTTCGATCATGTCTCCACGCGCCTGCCGGATGGCAAGGGCGGCTAGATCTCGATCGTAGAGCGAAGCCTCGGCCATGACGCGATCGACGGCCAGCGACAGTTGCTCGACGATCTGCGTCTCGGTGATCGGCGGCAGCGTGCGGTTGCCGCGACGGCGATCGGCGGTCAGGCGATGGGCGTTGGCGATGGCCGCTTCTCCGCCCTTGACGGCGACGTACATGGCTCAGCCCTCCGAAACGACGACACGGGTGGAACGCGGCAGGGCGCAGAGCTCGGCCCCGGCCGTGAGCACGACATCGAGACCGAGCGGAAACAGTGTCCGGTTGGTCTCGACCAGTTCGGCAAAGCCGGCCGGCAGACCGGCAACGGCGAGGGTGCGGCGGCCGTCGATGCCCGGCCCCTCAAGCTGGAGGGTGTCGCCGTGGCCGAAACCGTCGACCTCAAGCACCAGCGTCGCCGAGCGATCGGGATAGTCCTGCGTGCCGCGCGACAGGCCGGCGGGCAAGGCCGCGCCACGGTCGACGAGAGCGAAAGCGGCGTCGGCGGTATCTGCAACCAGACGGGCGCCGGTGTGAAAGGCCAGCCAGGCGGCCAGGCGCGGCGTCGGCGCCGTCAGCCAGACGGGCGCATCGGCATCGACAAGGGTCAACACCAGTGCCGTCCGGGCGAGGCCGAGCCCATCGGGAGCCGAGACCTCGGCCGTCACGACGTGCCGGCTGCCGGGCTGGGCCATGGCGGTCATCAGCAGGCGGAACGTCGCCTGGGCATCAAAGACCGGCTGCCGGAAGCCGCCGAGAAGGGCGATGTCGTCGGCCATCAGTCTTCTCCCCGCACCAGCGTGAAGAAATCGACGCGCGTCGCTGCCGTCTCGGCCTCAAGGGTGCGGTGCGCTTCGGCAAGGTTCGCTTCCAGCCGGCGGCACAACTCGGAGACCACCGGCGCACCGGCGACGGTCTGGGCGACGGCGTCGAGAATGGCCGCTTGCCGGGCGCGGCTCTGGTCGCCGCCCAACAGCTGACCGAAGCCGACCTCTCCGCCGGCCAGGCGCACCGTCGAACGGCTGACCGTCACTTCGCCAAGATTGAAGCGACCGCCGTCGCCACCGATGCGGCCGGTCAGCATGACGAGGCCGGTTTCGGGACCACGCAGATCGGTGGCTTCCGGCGGGGCCGGCAGGGCGGCGATGGCGCGGTCGAGATCGTCGGCGCCGGCACGCGCCAGAAGACCGAGACGCCAACGGCGAGCGGCGGTCGCGCCAAACTGAGGCTCTGTCATCCCGTTGCTTCCTCAAAACCGGCCCCCTTTACGGGACTTGCCGCGGCGCACATTGTCTATTAATCTAGACAACTATCCAATGCCGAATGTTCTATCCGGTTCAGATGACAGCGAGGTGACATGGCCGAGAGGAAAGCGGTGGAGCGGCACTCCGGCGTCGCCCTGTGGCGACAGATCGCCGACGGCATTCGCGTGTTCATTGCCGACGGCGCCTGCCGCGACAGCGGCCTGTTGCCGCCGGCGGCCGACCTTGCCGAACGCTTCGGCGTCAATCGGCACACCGTCCGGGCCGCCCTCGCCTTCCTTGCCGACGAGGGGCTGGTCGAGAGCATCCAGGGCTACGGCACGCGCGTCGTCGACAAGCGCCAGCTGACCCTGCCGATCTCGCGCCGCACCCGCTTTTCGGCCGGCGTCGGCGATCAGGCGGCTTCGGCGTCAATCCAGCTCCTGCGTTCGGCCGAAGGGCCGGCGGCCGGCGAAGTTGCCGCCTTGCTGCGGCTAGCCCCCGGCGAGGCGATCATCGAGGTCGAGGAGGCGGGCTATGTCGACAGCCGGCCGGTATCCTGCTCGCAGCATTTCTTTCCGGCCCGCCGGTTCGCCGGCATCGCCGCCGAGATCGTCGCCACCGGGTCAATCACCCGCGCCTTCGCGGCGCTTGGCCTCACCGACTATCTCAGAGCCAGCACGGACGTTTCCGCCCGCCACGCCGACGCCCGGGAACGCGAGCTGATGCGTCTGTCACCGGGCGCGATCGTGCTCGAAACCCGGTCCGTCAACACCGACCTCGACGGCGTGCCGGTGCAATGTTCGACCACCCGCTTCGCGGCCGATCGGATCAGCCTGCGCATGACGCCGTGACCGATCGGCGGACTGGCGGCTTGCCACGGATGCGGCCGGCGAACAGGCGGGCCTGCCCATTCTGATAAAATGGCTTGCGGGTCGGCGTGCCGGTCAGCCTGTTGGAACGTTGGGGTCAAGCAGGCAATCTCTTTCCATGGGAACTGTTATAGTGTATTCTTTCTGGAGAAAGGAGTCGTCCATGTCCGCATTGCAGACCGCACCAACGCCTGTACAGGCTGGCGCCGTCGTCACCAAGGCTGCCGTCCGGGCCGCCGCCAAGCTCGGCGTGACGGCTCGCGTCCTGGCTGCCACCATCGGCGTCAGCGAGGCGACGGTATCGCGCATGCGGAACGGCACCTACGCCCTTGAGCCCGGCAGCAAGCCGTTCGAGCTCGCCGTGCTGTTCATCCGCCTGTTCCGATCGCTCGACGCCATCGCTGGCGGCGACGAGAAGGTGGCGGCCGGCTGGCTTATGAGCCCGAACAGCGCCCTCGACGCCCGACCGATCGACAAACTGACAACCGTGAGCGGCCTCGTCGATGTCATTGCCTACCTGGACGCCCGCCGCGCTATCGTCTGAGTTCCGCCGCTTCGAGGGCGTGGGCTGGCGGCTGATCGAGGCCCAGCATCGCGTGTCGACGCTGAAGCTCACCGATACGCTGGCCGAACAGGCGCTGCTGGAAGAGCTGATCGAGGCCACCAAGCCGACGCTGCCGCCAGACTGCCGCGGGCTTGATTATCTCCTCGCCACGCCGTTCCGCTATGGCGCCATCTACCCGCAGGGTTCGCGCTTCCGGCGCGCCGGGCGGACGCTCGGCGTCTATTACGCGGCAGCAGCCGTCGAAACGGCCGTCGCCGAAATGGCGTTCTACCGGCTGCTGTTTTTTGCCGAATCGCCTGAAACGCCCTGGCCGCTTGACGCCGCCGACTACACCGCCTTCGCCGCCGCCATCGCCACCGCACGGCTCATCGACCTGACGGCGCCGCCGCTTGCCGCCGACGCGCCCCTCTGGACCGATCTTCTCGACTACGGCCCCTGCCAGGCGCTGGCCGACGCGGCGCGCGCCGCCGATGCGGACGTCATCGGCTACCGATCGGTGCGCGACCCCGCTGGCGGCGGCAATCTTGCCGTCCTCACCTGCCGCAGCTTCGCGCGGCCGGCGCCGATCGAGCGTCAGACCTGGCGCCTCCGGCTCAGCCGCTCCGGCGTCCAGGCGCTGTGCGAGTTTCCCCGCCAGGCGCTGGAGTTTCCGCCGGACGCCTTCGCTGCCGACCCGCGCATCGCCGCGCTCAACTGGGACCGCTAGCCAAAGACGCCAGGCGTAAAGCTCCGCCCGTCAAAGACGGCTGGCGCCATCTTTGCTGCCTTCCTTTGTCACATGGGAATTATCGTGGCTCGCGGTGGGATCTTGCTGCCAGGGGCTCTTGCCAGCCTGGCCGCTCAGCCGCTAACCTCACGCCATGGCTCGCAAACCGACCCTCTCGATCGAGGCGCTCACGGCGCTTGGCAGCGAACGACTGGCCCGTCTCGTGCTCGACGAGGCCGGGCAGAACGCGCCGTTTCGCAAGATCGTCAACGCGGCGCTGGCCGGCACCAAAGGGCCGGAAGCGGTGGCCAAGCTGATCGACCGCCGTCTCGCGGCACTTGAGAAGGCGAAGAGCTTCATCGACTGGGACAAGGCCAAGACGTTCCGCGCCGACCTCTCGGCAACGCTGACCACCATCGTCGACGAACTTGGGCGGGCGGCGCCCGATATGGCCATCGACCGGCTCCTGCGCTTTGTCGCCACCCACGCGGTGGTGTTCGAGCGCATCGACGATTCCTATGGCCACGTGCAGGCGGTCTACGCCAACGCCGTCGAAGCGGTCGGCCATCTCGCCGGAGAGGTCGATGCCACCGCCGCCGAAACGCTGCCCGACCGGGTGGACGCGGCGTTGCAGGCCAGTTCGCACGGCTATTACGGCGCGCTGGCCGGTGCGATCATCCCGCGCCTTGCCCCTGCCCGTCTGCGGCGCTGGGACAGCACGCTTTTGGGCGAGCAGCAATAGCGCGCGGCGCGCGAGCGGGCGAGTAAACGCCGCTACGGCATGCCGATGGCGGCGGAAATCCTGGAGATCAGGCAGGCCATCGCCGAAGCGCTCGACGATCTCGATGGCCTGATCGCCCTCGAAGACCAGAAGCCGGCGCAACGTCAGGACAGCCTCGACATCGCCCATCGCCTCTTGAAGGCGGGACGCGCCGACGAGGCGCTCGCCTGGGTGCGGCGCGAGGCGCCAAGTTCGATCCGCGTCGTCACCGCCGCCGACCTTGCCGACGGCACGCCACCGCGCGGGTCAGCCGATACCCGACAGGCCCTGCTCGAAGCGACGATCCTGGAGGCGCTCGACCAGAAAGACGGGGCGCAGGCCGTGCGCTGGGCAGCGTTTGAGGCGACGCTCAGCGTCGAGACCTTGCGCGCCTTTGTGGCGGCACTGCCCGACTTCGAGGACTTCGCCGCCCTCGACCGCGCCTTTGCCCATGTGCTCGCCGACAAGCGTATCTATCTGGCGCTGGAATTCTTCCTGGAATGGCCGGACGTGCGCCACGCCGCCCGCCTTGTCTGCGAACGGGCCGCCGAATGGAACGGCCAGCATTACCAACTGCTGGTGCCGGCCGCCGACGCGCTCGAGCCCGACCAGCCGCTGGCCGCCAGCGTGCTTTACCGGGCGCTGGTCGACAGCATCCTGAAGCGCGGCCATTCGGTCGCCTACGGCCACGCCGCCGGCTGCCTCGCCAAGCTCGACGAACTCGCAGAGAGCCTTGACGACGGCGCCTTCGCTGCCATCGGTCTTCCGCCGCATGCGACTTATACCGAGGCGCTCAAAAAGCAGCACGGCCGCAAGACGGCGTTCTGGATCGCCGTCCGCGACAGCCAGGGCAAAGGCGGGTAACGCGAGGGCGCTCACTCAGCGCCGGCCTTCAAACGACGCGCAAAGGCGGTTTGAGCGGGCTTTGAAATGCCTGGAAACTCATGACTTGGCGCGCAGCCGAATCCCCGGACCGTCGTCCGGCGAGCCGATGAACTCAATGCCGGCGGCTTCGAGGGCCTTCTCGACATCGATCAACGTGTTGGTGCGACTGGCCGGAATGCCATCGACCTCTTCAAATCGAGCAATAGTCCTGAGCGCGACCCCTGCTCTTTCAGCAAGAGCCGATGCCGACCACCCCAGAGCGGCGCGCGCAGCGCGAATTTGTAAGCCCGTTATCACTTTGCACCAAGAGACTTTTCTGCCGTTTATGGCATATATTGTGCCACTATACAGCTTGCTGATGGTATCACGATGAACTGGCGCAACGCCATCGACCGCCTCGAAGGAGCATACTCCGAACACACGCTGCGATGCTATCGCTCCGACTTCGCCATATTCGACGACTGGTGCCTTGCCAACAA
>CALMMQ010000006.1 GCA_937868725.1 uncultured Pleomorphomonas sp. | reverse complement strand
TCTCAAGCCGCTCCTGCCCGGACCGGCGGTCGGGCGTCACGCCAAGGGTCGGAATTTGGCGGAAAGGGTATCAGCCGATCTCGCGGCGCACGGCGGCGAACACGGCGCGGAACATCTCCGGCGTCAGCACGCCGGTGTTGGTGTTGTAGCGCGAGCAATGATAGCTGTCGAACAGGCGCGGCCCGTCGGGCCCGTGCACGGCATGGACGGCGCCATGGGCGAACTTGAAGCGCGCCATGGGCAGCCCCAGCGTCTTCAGCACCTGATCGTGGGCGATCTTGCCGAGCGCGATGATGGCCTTAAGTTCGCGGGCGGCGGCCAGCCGGGCGGCGAAGAACGGCCGGCAGGCGTTGATCTCGTCGGTCGTCGGCTTGTTTTCCGGCGGAACGCAGCGCACGGCGTTGACGATGGCCGCGTCGACGAGTTCCAACCCGTCGCCGGGGTCGGCGCCATAGCTGCCTCTGGCAAAGCCATAGGCGATCATCGTCTCATAGAGCAGGTCGCCAGCATAGTCGCCGGTGAACGGCCGGCCGGTACGGTTGGCCCCGCGCAACCCCGGCGCCAGCCCGACGATCAGCAGACGGGCGTCGACCGGTCCGAAGATCGGCACCGGCCCGTTGAACCAGCTCGGCTCCCGCCGCCGCCAATCATCGCGAAAGGCGGCGAGCCGCGGGCAGAGGGTACACGCCCGTTCGGGCTCGCAGGGCTGATCGCTGTTGGTCATCGTCTTGCCGGGCTGCGCCGGACGCCGGGTCCGACGGTCTGGTTGCCAGAAGGCCCCGACAGCGAACTGTCGAGGCCTTCCTGGTAGGAGCTGCATCTGCCGAAGCATTCGTCTCGGGAGCCCCCTGGCAACCGGCCCGCCGCCGGATCACCAGAGATCGCCACCAGGGCGCATTATCGCACCGGAGTCTGCCGTGTCGCTCAATCGTCTTCGTTCTGAACACGTTCGGCGGACGGACGCACCGGCCGTTCCGTGGCGTCGCGGGCAATGCGCGGTGCCAATGAGGCCAGATCGATGAAGTGGTCGGCCTGCCGGCGCAGCTCGTCGGCGACCATGGCCGGCTGCGTCTGCAGCGTCGAGACGACGGAAACCTTGCGACCCTTGCGCTGAATGGCTTCGACCAGCGAGCGGAAGTCGCCGTCGCCGGAGAACAGCACCAGATGATCGACGTGCTCGGCCAGTTCCATGGCATCCACGGCCAACTCGATGTCCATGGAGCCCTTCACCTTGCGGCGACCGGTCGAATCGAAAAACTCCTTGGTCGGCTTGGTGACCACCTTGTAGCCATTGTAGTCGAGCCAGTCGATCAGCGGACGGATCGACGAGTATTCCTGATCCTCGGCAAGCGCGGTATAGTATAAGGCCCTCAGAAGATACCCTTTGGCACTGAACTCCTTGAGTAGTCGACGATAATCAATGTCGAACCCAAGGGCCTTGGCGGTCGCGTACAGATTTGCTCCGTCGATGAAAAGGGCGATTTTTTCTCGTTCATCAAACATTAGTTTATTTTACCCTCACAACGCGTCATTTTGTTTGTTCTTATTGGAATCAGCCTTTGCGGCCTGCATCCGGTCGTTTGCGGTCCAGCTTGGAAATCGCAGATTTGCCCGTTTGAAAGGCCAGCTTCCCAAACGGAGTGCCAGCCTCATATCAACTTTTTAAACCACGACCAAGTTAAATTGGGGCGTCTGCCTACGCTCGTCCACCACTTTACTCCACATCGCCAAATGCATACAAGCACCAAAGCGGCAAATTCAAATTGAATGATATCGACAATTTCGCCGTTGTTTGAGACACTTTCGCTCGATCACCAGGTGTGATGTGCTCACATCACATAATCCCGATCAACAACCCGTGATTTGTCATGGCGCGGCACCAGCGCCCCGCGAAAAAGGCGATTGTCACCCCGCGCCAAAACGTGTAGAGGCAACTCAACCGCTGAAGAGAATTCGACGGAGGCCGACGCTCTCGTGGCTGGGAAGCTGATCCCATCCGCGTGAGCGCGTTTGGCGTTAGTGCGCATCGGCGTCCTCAAGGCAGGAGATTGGCCATGGCCCGCGTGACGGTCGAAGATTGCATCGACAAGGTGGACAACCGGTTCGAACTGGTCCTGCTGGCCAGTCACCGTGCCCGCATGATTTCCTCGGGTTCGCCGCTGACGGTTGATCGCGACAACGACAAGAACCCCGTCGTTGCCCTGCGCGAGATCGCCGATACGACGATCGCCCCGCAGGACCTCAAGGAAGACCTGATCCATTCGCTGCAGAAGTACGTCGAGGTCGATGAGCCCGAGCAGGCTGAGCAGATCGCCGGCCTCATCGGCAGTTCCGCCGACAGCGGCCGCGAAGACGACGAGATGGTCTTCGACCAGATTTCCGAGGAAGACCTGCTGCGCGGCCTCGAAAGCATGGTGCCGCCGGAGAAGGTCGAGGACATCTGAGCCTCGGCGGGCATTGTTGATCAAGCTGTCGGGCGGACCTTGGGTCCGCCCGTTGCATTTTGGCTGACGCCAACTATTTACTTGAATCAAAGCTGGTTTTTGTAGACGATCCATCTGCCGGCAGAGCCGCTGAATCGTCCGGAACGCCAGCTGTTCGGGGCGCAAAACCCGATGCGGCAGGCCTGCGAGCACGGCTCCGCGACCAGGCATGGACAAGGAAAGTCAGGTCATCTCCAAATGATGCGGCAGTACGAGCTGGTCGAAAGGGTGCAGCGCTACAACCCCAACTGCGACGAGGCTCTGCTCAACCGCGCCTACGTCTACGCCATGCAGAAGCACGGCTTGCAGAAGCGCGCTTCCGGCGACCCGTACTTCTCCCATCCGCTCGAAGTCGCCGCCATCCTGACCGAGCTCAACGCCGACGACACTACCATCGTCATCGCCCTGCTGCACGACACCATCGAGGACACCGACGCCACCCGCGCCGAGATCGATCAGTTGTTCGGCTCGGAGATCGGCGCGCTGGTCGAAGGCCTGACCAAGCTGCGCAAGCTCGATCTCGTTTCCAAGAAGACCGAGCAGGCGGAAAACCTGCGCAAGCTGCTGCTGGCCATCGCCGAGGACCTGCGCGTGCTGCTGGTCAAGCTCGCCGACCGCCTGCACAACATGCGCACGCTGCACTACGCGCCGCAGCACAAGTGGCAGCGCATCGCCGAAGAGACGATGGAGATCTATGCGCCGCTGGCCGGCCGCATGGGCATGCAGGACATGCGCGAGGAACTCGAGCATCTGTCCTTCAAGACGCTGCATCCGGAAGCCTGCAGCTCCATCCAGGCGCGGCTCGAGGAACTGCAGGAAAAGAACCGGACGCTGATTTCCGACATCGAAAGCGAGCTGTCGGAGGCGCTGAAGCAGCGCGGCATCGCCGCCGTGGTCCGCGGTCGGCGCAAGCAGCCGTATTCGATCTACAACAAGATGGTCAGCAAGAACCTCGGCTTCGAGCAGCTGTCCGACATCTACGGCTTCCGCGTCATCCTCGACGACGTCGACACCTGCTACCGCGCGCTCGGCGTCGTGCACCAGCTGTGGAGCTCGGTGCCCGGCCGGTTCAAGGACTACATCTCGACGCCCAAGCCCAACGGCTACCAGTCGCTGCACACCACCGTCATCGGGCCGCACACCCAGCGCGTCGAGCTGCAGTTCCGCACCCACGACATGCAGCAGATCGCCGAATACGGCGTCGCCGCCCACACGCTCTACAAGGACAAGCTCGGCGAGAACGGCGCCACGCCCAAACTGTCCGAGGATTCGCTGACCTACGCCTGGCTGCGCCAGACCATCGAGGCGCTGAGCGAGGGCGCCAGCCCGGAAGAGTTCCTCGAGAACACCAAGCTCGAACTGTTCCAGGATCAGGTGTTCTGCTTCACGCCCAAGGGGCTGCTGATCACCCTGCCACGCCGGGCGACGCCCATCGACTTCGCCTACGCCGTCCACACCAACGTCGGCAACACCTGCGTCGGCTGCAAGATCAACGGCGCCATCATGCCGCTCACCTCCGAGCTCCGCAACGGCGACGAGGTGGAGATCATCCGCGCCAAGCTCGCCGTGACGCAGCCGGCCTGGGAGCAGATCGCCGTCACCGGCAAGGCCCGCGCCGCCATCCGCCGCGCCACGCGCGAAGCGGCCCGCGCCCAGCTCGCCGACCTCGGCCGCCAGATCCTGACCACCGTGTTCGCCAACGAGCACCGCGAGTTCTCCGACCAGATCCTCGAGCGGGCGCTGCCGCGCCTGTCGCAGCCCTCGGTGCCCGACCTGCTGGCCGCCGTCGGCCGGTCGGAAATTCCCTCGACCAACGTGCTGAAGGCCGCCTATCCCGACTTCAAGGAAGAGCGCAGCGCCGGCCGCGAAGCGCTGTCGGAAGCCGGCTGGTACTCCTTCGCCGCCCAGGCGGCCGTCAAGTTCCACGCCGATTCCGTCGAGAACGCCCATTTCGACCTGCCGATCCGGTCGATCGCCAGCGACTTGCCGGTGCACTTCGCCCGCGACGGCGGCGCCGTGCCGGGCGACCGCATCGTCGGCATCCTCACCGACGAGGGCAAGTCCATCACCATCTTCCCCATCCAGTCGCCGGCACTGGCCCAGTACGAGGGCAAGCGCGACCTGTGGCTGGACGTGCGCTGGGACATCGACAGCAAGACGCCGATGCGCTTTCCGGCCCAGATCGCCATCCAGTCGCGCAACGAGCCGGGTTCGCTGGCGCGCATCGCCCAGGCCATCTCCGACACCGATGGCAACATCGACAACATCCGCATGGCACGCCGGACGCCGGACTTCCACGAGATCGTCGTCGATCTGGAAGTGTGGGACATCAAGCATCTGGTGTCGATCATCGATCGCGTCGGCCTGCAGACCAACGTCAGCAAGGTCGAGCGCATCAACGGCTGAGCCGGAGGGCAGGGCATGATCATCGGCATCGGCACCGATCTCATCGACATCAGGCGGGTCGAAAAGACGCTGGAGCGTTTCGGCGAACGCTTCGTCAAGCGCGTGTTCACCGACATCGAACGCCAGCGCTCGGACAAGCGCCACGAGCGCGCCGCCTCCTACGCCAAGCGCTTCGCCGCCAAGGAGGCCTGTTCCAAGGCCCTCGGCACCGGCATCCGTATGGGCGTCAACTGGCGCGAGATGGGGGTCGTCAACCTGCCGACCGGCCAGCCGACGCTGCATCTCGAAGGATCGGCGGCCGAACGCCTCGCCCGCCTGACGCCGAAGGGATTCGTGCCGCGCATCGATCTCACCATCACCGACGACTATCCGCTGGCCCAGGCCTTCGTCGTCATTTCCGCCTGGCCAGAAGGCTGGCCGGAACGGCCGACGGATTCCGCCTGAGGCGCCATATTTCGGCTGTTTTTCTCCGCTGCCGTTGCTCCATGCTCGGCGAACCGGTAAAAGGTCCGCTTCCGCCCCTTGCCCATGCTCCGGCTGGTCGGTTGGTCATCATCAAATTCAGGGAGCCAGAGGTCGCCGAATGTCCGTGACAGATCAGAACGCCCGAACGAAGGACGGCTTTTGGGAGACGATCAAGGTGGTTGTCGAAGCGCTTCTTCTGGCCCTCGTGGTGCGGACCTTCCTGTTCCAGCCGTTCTCGATCCCGTCGGGATCGATGATGCACACCCTGCTGGTCGGGGACTATCTGTTCGTCTCGAAATACTCCTACGGCTACAGCAAGTACTCCTTCCCCTTCGGCCTCGGTCCGTTCGAGGGCCGGCTGTGGGCGAGCGCTCCCAAGGCGGGCGACATCGTCGTGTTCAAGCTGCCGGCTGACCACTCCACCGACTACATCAAGCGCGTCATCGGCCTGCCCGGCGACCGGGTGCAGATGAAGGGCGGCGTGCTCTACATCAACGGCGTCGCCGTCAAGCGCGAGCTGACCGGTGACTACACCGAAACCGGTCCGTTCGGCACCAACATCAAGGCCCAGATCTATCGCGAGACGCTGCCCAACGGCATCAGCTACGACACCCTCGACATGGGCACCACCGCCGGCGATGACACCCGCGAGTTCGAGGTGCCGCCCGGCCATTACTTCATGATGGGCGACAACCGCGACAACTCCGCCGACAGCCGCATCGACGGCTCCGGCGTCGGCTACGTGCCGTTCGACCATCTGGTCGGCAAGGCGCAGGTGATCTTCTTCTCGATGAACGAGAACGCCAAGCCGTGGATGATCTGGACCTGGCCCTGGACCGTCCGTTGGGACCGCATCGCCACGCTGCTGAACTGATACCATGTCCGCCCATTACGAAGAGGGGCTGGACGCGCTCGAAGAACGCCTCCAGTACCGTTTCAAGAACCGTTCCGGCCTCGTCCGGGCCTTGACCCATCGCAGCGCCGTGCCCGGCGACCAGGTGGCGCACGAGAGCTATCAGCGTCACGAGTTCCTCGGCGACCGCGTGCTGGCGCTGGTGGTGGCTGACATGCTGTTTGCCGCCTATCCGCGCGAGGAGGAGGGCGATCTCGCCCGCCGCCTCAATCAGCTGGTGCGGCGCGAGACCTGCGCCGAAGTGGCTCTGGCGCTCGATCTCGGCTCGATGCTGCGCCTCGGCACTGGCGAGCGCCAGTCCGGCGGCCGGCGCAAGGAAGCCATTCTCGGCGACGTCGCCGAGGCGGTGATCGCCGCCATCTTCCTTGATGGTGGGTTCGAGGCGGCGCGAGTTTTCGTCGAGGCTAACTGGCGGCCGCGCATGAACCAGCTCACCGGCCCCTTGCGCGACCCCAAGACGCTGCTGCAGGAATGGGCCCAGGGACGCGGCCACGCGCTGCCCGCCTACGAGCTGCTGGAGCGCAGCGGCCCCGACCACGCGCCGCAGTTCCGCGTCGGCGTGCGCATCGACGATCGCATGGTCGGCGAAGGGCAGGGCAAGTCGAAGCGCGAGGCCGAGCAGGCCGCCGCCACCCATGCCCTGTCGGCGGTCGAAGGCGAGGCCGGCTGACCTGCCGGTGCCGCGGCGATCGTCCCGCAGCTTGAATTCCGGGCCGCCGTGGCCCAGCCCCAACAACCGCCTCGGAGAGAGACGATGACCGAAGAAACGCAAGCGGCCGAGACGCCGACCAGGGCCGGGTTCGTGGCGCTGATCGGTGCGCCCAACGCCGGCAAGTCGACGCTGCTCAACCAGCTCGTCGGCGCCAAGGTGTCCATCGTCAGCCACAAGGTGCAGACGACGCGCGCCATCATGCGTGGCATCGCCATGGCCGGTGTCGCCCAGGTGATCTTTGTCGACACCCCCGGTATCTTCCAGCCCAAGCGCCGGCTCGACCGCGCCATGGTCGACACCGCCTGGGGCGGCGCCGCCGACGCCGACATCGTCGGCCTGCTGATCGACGCCAAGCGCGGCATCGACGCCGAGGTGGCGGCCATCGTCGAGCGCCTCGCCGACATCCGCCATCCCAAGGTGCTGATCCTCAACAAGGTCGACACGGTGAAGCGCGACAGCCTGCTGGCGCTGGCCGCCGACCTCAACGCCCGCATCCGCTTCGAGGCGACGTTCATGGTGTCGGCGCTCAACGGTTCGGGCGTCGCCGACCTGCTCGACCATTTCGGCAAGGCCGTGCCGGAAGGCCCCTGGCTCTACCCGGAAGACCAGATTTCCGACCTGCCGATGCGCATGCTGGCGGCCGAAATTACCCGCGAGAAGCTGTTCCTGCGCCTGCACGACGAACTGCCGTATTCCTCCACCGTCGAAACCGAACAGTGGAAGGACATGAAGGACGGATCGGCCCGCATCGAGCAGATCATTTTCGTCGAGCGCGAGAGCCAGAAGAAGATCGTGCTGGGCAAGGACGGCCAGACCGTCAAGGCCATCTCCATGGCGGCGCGCCAGGAGATTTCCGGCATCATCGAGCGGCCCGTCCACCTGTTCATCTTCGTCAAGGTGCGCGAGAACTGGGCCGATGATCCCGAGCGCTTCCGCGAAATGGGCCTCGAATATCCGCGCAAATAACCGCCGTCCGGCAAACGGCCGTCCGATGAACTGATGCGGACAGGCAAGGGCAGGGCGCTCTTGCCGCCGCCTGGGACGGCCTCACGCCAACCGTGCCGGGCCGGTTTGGTCGACAGGGCTTGACAACGTTGTCATTCAGGCACTAAACTTCCTTCTTGACAACGTTGTCAGGCTGGAAATCAAGGGGAGGGGTCACGATGGTCACGCTCAAGGACGTCGCCAAGGCCGTCGGCCTGTCGCCCAAGACCGTCTCTCGCGTCGTCAATGACGATCCGGCGGTGCAGGCGGCGACGCGCGAGCTGGTGCAGGACGCCATCCGCCGCCTCAACTACGTACCCGACTATGCCGCCCGCATGATGCGCACCACCACATCCTCGGTGGTGGGGCTGATGACCGACGTGGTTGCGACGACGCCGTATTCGGTCGACCTCGTGCGTGGTACCCAGTCGGCGCTGCGCGAGCGGGCGCAGACCATGCTGATCGGCAACACCGAGGGCGACGCGGCCACCGAGCGGGAATACTGGAACGTCTTCCAGGCCCACAAGGTGGCCGGTGTCATCTACGCTACCGTGCACCACCGGCCGGTCGACCTCACCGGCACCGACTTCGAGCGGCCGCTGGTGCTGGCCAACTGCTATTCGCCCCGTCGCGACCGGCCATCGATCGTGCCCGACGACGAGGGCGGCGGCTACACCCAGGCGCGCTACCTCATCGAACGCGGTCACCGCCGCATCGGCATCGTTTCGCTGAACCCGGCCATCCGGGCCACGGCCTTGCGCGGTGCCGGCCATCGCGCCGCCTTCGCCGAGGGCGGCCTCAGCTTCGATCCCGCCTTCGAGGTGCCCGGCTTCGTCGGGCCGGTCATGAGCGAGGCACTCGTCGCCTATGACGCCGCCCTCAGGCTGCTGTCGGCCACCGACCGGCCGACGGCGATGATCTGCGGCAACGACCGCGTCGCCATGCAGGTCTACGCCGCCGCCGCCACGCTCGGCCTGGCGGTGCCCGACGACCTGTCGATCATTGGTTTCGACGACATGTCGATCATCACCGAGACGCTGCATCCGCGCCTTACTTCTGTGGCGCTGCCCTATTTTGACATCGGCCGCATCGCCGTGGAAACGCTGGCCGCCATTGCCCGCAACACCGAGAACGCCGCTACGCCGCTCAGCCAGTTGGTGCCCTGTCCGCTGATCGAGCGTCAGTCCTGCCGGGCCATTGGTTGATCCGCCATTGTTTCCGTACAAGGAACAATGTTGTAGACAGACGCCCGCTTGTTGCGTGAGAGGTGAAAACTTAGTTTGAAGCCGACAAGGCCGGAAACCGATCCGTCTCCCCGATCCGCCGGCGCTGCTTCATGAAAGACACCATCATGTCCACCCTGACCTCCGCCTTTTCCGGCCTTGCCGCCACTCCGCGGCTGCCGACGCTGTTCGTCGGTCACGGCAGCCCGATGAACGCCATCCTCGACAACGACTACAGCCGCACCTGGCACCGCATCGGCGCCAGCCTGCCGGCGCCGAGCGCCGTGCTCGTCGTCTCGGCCCACTGGATGACGCGCGGCAAGAGCCTCGTCAACGTCGTCGACCGGCCCGCCACCATCCACGACTTCGGCGGCTTTCCCCGCGCTCTCTACCAGGTCCAGTATCCCGCCCCCGGTGCTCCCGACGTCGCCCGGGCCATCATCGCCGGCGCCACGCCCGGCCAGGTCGCCGCCGACGACCAGTGGGGCCTCGACCACGGCACCTGGAGCGTGCTGATGCACATGTTCCCCAAGGCCGACGTGCCGGTGTTCCAGCTGTCGCTCGATCTCGCCAAGTCGCCGGCCGAGCACTTTGCCCTGGCCGCCGAACTCAAGGCGTTGCGTGAACGCGGCGTGCTGATCGTCGCCTCGGGCAATCTGGTGCACAATCTGCGCGCCATCGCCTGGGACGGCGGTCCGGCGCCCGACTGGGCCGTCGAGTTCGATGCGCTGATGGCCAAGGCGATCGGCGAGGGCGACTACCAGACCGTCGTCGATGCCCAGAAGTTCGGTCGCCTGACGCAGCTGGCCCACCCGACGCTCGACCACCTGTGGCCGGTCCTCTATCCGCTGGCCGTCGCCGACAAGGCCGACGAACTGACGTTCTTCAACGACAGCATCGACCTCGGCACCATCTCGATGCGTTCGTTCATGCTGGCCTGACCGGCGAACCTTGCCGGTTCTTTTCGGCTTGAGAAGCGCGGGTAAGCGTCCTAGTAGTGCGCCCATCGGCGCGACATGGCCGCGCCCGTCACCCGCCAGCACCGTGTTCTCATGTCCCGTTCCGCCAAGGTCTATCTTCGTCTCTCCCGCATCGAACTGGGGCGAGGCAAGCGCCGCGCCATGCTGCTGGCCAGCGGTCTGATGGTCGGTGCCATAGCGGTGCTGATGGCCTGGGCGGCCGATGCGGCGCAGGCGGCCTATGCCGGCCTGCTCACGCGGGCGGCCTGGGCCGGGCTCGTCGTCACGCCGGTGGGATTCGCGCTCTGCCGCCTGGTCGCCACCCGCTTCTTCCCCGGCGCCCAGGGGAGCGGCATTCCGCAGGTCATCGCCGCCCGCCGCGTCACCGACGACGCCGACCGCCGCCGCCTGGTGTCGCTGCGCATCGCCGTCGGCAAGGTGCTGCTGCTGCTCGTCGGTCTGCTGTGCGGCGGCTCGCTCGGCCGGGAAGGGCCGACGGTGCAGGTGGGCGCCGCCATCATGCAGGCGGCCGGACGCTTTGGCGGCCTGAGCCGCGCCGGCCTGTTGCTGGCCGGTGGCGCCGCCGGCGTCGCCGCCGCCTTCAACACACCGCTCGCCGGCATCGTCTTCGCCATCGAGGAGCTCGGCCGCTCGTTCGAGGTCAAGGCCAGCGGTCTCGTGCTGATCGCCATCGTGCTCGCCGGTCTCACCGCCCAGACGTTGACCGGCGACTACACCTATTTCGGCCAGTCCTACCTGTTCCTGCCGTGGAAGACGCAGATCGTCGTCGTCCCGTTCGTGGCGGTGATCGGCGGTTTGGCCGGCGGCCTGTTCACCAGTGCCTCGGTGCTGTTCGCCGATGGCCTGCCGGGGCGGGTGGGGCGCCTCATCAAGGCGCATCCGCTGCTGACGGCGGCCGTGCTCGGCCTGCTGGTTGCACTGGCCGGCTGGCTCACCGGCGCGCCGATCGACGGCACCGGCTACGGCCCGACGCGCGACATCCTGCACGATCCGGCCGCCGCCACCAGCCTGTGGTTCGGGCCGGCCAAGTTCGTGGCAACGCTGGCCACCTCGCTGTCGGGCATTCCCGGCGGCATCTTCTCGCCGTCGCTGGCCATCGGCGCCGGCATCGGCTTCGATATCGCCCATCTGCTGCACCAGCCCGAAACCGGCGCCATCGCCCTCATCGGCATGGTCGCCTACCTTTCCGGCGTGCTGCAGGCACCAATTACCTCCTTCGTCATCGTGGCGGAAATGACGGCCAGCGGCCGCATGGTGCTGCCGCTGATGCTGACGGCGCTGATTGCGACCTCCGTGGCCCGATTCCTCGGCAAGGAAGGGCTCTATCACGCCCTGGCGAGCCGGCTTCTGCGCTGATCGGCAACGGTTTTCCCGCACAATTTCAGCTATCACGCCCGATTGATCGCCGCGCGATCATTGCGGCATCACCTGTTGCTCTGCCGCGGCCAGCCCCGGCGTGAACGGCGTGACCGGATCTGGAAACGATCGTCGCCGGGGGCAGGGGCACGACAACAGCCTGAAATCGGCGTGCTATCGCCAATGCGTTGCGACCGCGGAAACAACTGTAGCGAAGTTAGGCGCCGCAGCAATCACGCAACCGCACACGTCTTCGCGATCACTGTTCAACAACATGGCGCAGGAACGTCATGAGCGCTGCCTTTCAACGTGATCGATCTTGCTCCAAATATCTAGTCATCGACAGCGCGACTTCGAACCGGAACATCAAGCCAAGCTGCCGTACCGCGAAAGACCTTCCGGGTCGAAGCCGTGTTGATCCACAAGCTTTCGACTTGATTTGTGATAGGAGACCTAAAATGAAGACCGTCCTTCTTGCTGCCGTTGCTGCGATCGCTCTTCCCACTCTCGCCAGCGCTGGTGAACTTGTCTACAATCCGTCGGGTACCGGTGACTATCTGATGCCGGCTCCGGCCGCGTCCGCCGCCGCCGAAGCGCCCGCTCCGGTCGCCGGCCCGACCAAGACGGTCACCTTCTACAATCCGTCGGGCACCGGCGACGTCATCCAGACGATCAAGGTGAGTGCCAACTCGGCCAACGCCAAGGCCGCCGCCGCTGACGAAGCCGTGCTGATCGGCACGCACAACTCGACGAAGCTGACCTACAATCCGTCGGGCACCGGCGACCGCATGGAGTGATGCCGAACTAGGCCGGCCTGAGGAAATGGCCCCTGACCGGAAACCGAACACCGGTCAGGTCCATGAACCAGTCCAGTCGGTCGCCGAATGTCTCCCGTTCGGAAAACGTTCCCGCTGACTGACCGTTCTTGGAAAAGCACCGGAACATCACCGGTGCTTTTTCATTGCCTAGGCAACGCCTCGAGCGAGGCCTGGCAGGGTGGGCGTCACGACGCCCCCAACGCCACAGGCGAACCGCGACCGCCGATCTCATTCAGGTCGGATTGCGATTCGCATAATGGATATTATGGAACCTAATCTCCAACCGCGTGCCGGATGACCGGCAGCTGCCAGCCCACCAGCGGCGATGCCTCCGTAGCGCCGTCATGTGGCTGCTGGCCACGGCCTTCCGCCGGGTTGGTCGTCGGCGACCGTATTTGCGGCGGTCTGTCGACGGTTCGGAGTATCCGCACAACGGGTTGTTCGGTTCCCTGGCGCGGCGTCGATACTCCGGACGAACGGACCCGAGGTCGCACGGTCTCGACCTCGGGTCCACCTTTCCATCGCTTCCACGATGAGGTTAGGCGCAGACCGTCTTGATTTTCAGCCTTGATCCGGCGTTGTATCGACTTCGTTACGAAGCTCCGACGCAACCCGAATCGAGGCTTTCATGCAAGCCGACAGCCGACCGCTGCTGCTGATCGCTTTTGCCATCGCCGTACAGGCCAGTCTGCTCGCCTGGGTCGGCCAGCCGCTCATCTGCACCTGCGGCGTTGTCCGTCTCTGGGTCGGCGACGTGATGAGCGCCGAAACCTCGCAGCAGATCACCGACTGGTACACGCCCTCGCACATCATCCACGGCATCCTGTTCTACGCCGTGTTGCGCCTGGTCTTCCCACGTCTGCCGCTGCTGTTGGCACTGGCCATCGCCCTCGGCACGGAAATCACCTGGGAACTGGCCGAGAACTCGCCCAAGGTGATCGCCCGCTATCGTCAGCAGGCGCTGGCTCAGGGCTATTCCGGCGACAGTGTGCTCAACTCCGTCTGCGATACGCTGTCGATGTCGCTGGGCTTCTTCATGGCGCGCGCCCTGCCAGCCCGCTGGACGCTGGCTTTTGCCGTCTGCGCCGAGATTTTTACGGCCGTGATGGTGCGCGACAACCTGACGCTCAACGTCGTCCAGCTCTTGCACCCAAGCCCGGCCATCTCCGCCTGGCAGGCACAGGGCGGCGTGCTGGGCACCGCCGTTCCCGCCCGCCCCGCGCCGTGATCGCCGCCGGACCAGGGATTGGCATCGGCCGCGGCGGCTCTCACTTGACGGCCGGCCCTCCGGCTGTATGAAACAGACAAGACCGACCGCCCGTGCGGCCGTGGGATCAGAGGATGCCGAGATGACCAGCCAGCGCGTTTTGTCCGATGCCTTCATCCCGGAACTGCCCAACTACTATCGTGGCAAGGTGCGCGAAAATTACGACCTTGCCGACGGCAGCCGCATCATCATCACCACCGACCGCGTCAGCGCCTTTGATCGCATCCTGACGTCGATTCCCTTCAAGGGCCAGGTGCTGACCCAGACGGCGCGCTACTGGTTCGACGCGACGGCCGACATCTGCCCCAACCACGTCATCGCCTATCCCGATCCCAACGTCGTTGTCGGCAAGCGGCTCGACATCCTGCCGGTGGAGATCATCGTGCGTGGCTATCTCGCCGGCACCACCGGCACTTCGGTGCTGACCAAGTACAAGGCCGGCCAGCGCCGGATGTACGGCATCACCCTGCCCGACGGCATGCGCGACAACGAAAAACTGCCCGCAGCCATCGTCACGCCGACCAGCAAGGCCTTCGACGGCGGCCATGACGAACCGCTGTCCGGCGACGAGATCATCGCCAAGAAGCTGCTCACCGCCGAACAGTGGCACACCGTGTCCGGCTATGCGCTGAAGCTGTTCGCCCGTGGCCAGGAGCTGGCCGCCCGGCGCGGCCTCATCCTGGCCGACACCAAGTACGAATTCGGCACCGACAAGGACGGCACCATCGTGCTGGCCGACGAGATCCACACCCCCGATTCGAGCCGCTACTGGATCGCCGCCAGCTACGCGGACGCCTTCGCCGCCGGCACGCGCCCCAAGAGCTTCGACAAGGATTTCGTCCGGGCCTGGGTGGCCGAACGCTGCGATCCCTACAAGGACGCCATTCCCACCATTCCCGACGCCGTCATCGAGGAAACCTCCAAGGTCTACATCCAGGCCTACGAAGCGATCACGGGCCAGGCCTTCGTGCCGGACGTCTCCGGCGCCAGCGCCCTTGAGCGCGTCCGGCACAATCTGCGGCGCTATTTCCCGGCCTGAGTCGCCGGGATCCTGGCCGGCGCGGGCGCCCTGCCCGCACGCTCGCCAGACGAGCAGGCGCCTTTGTCAGAAAACCTATGCGCGGATGACAGGGCTTGAATGAAAGTGCCGCCGAGCCATGCATTATTGCTGGCTGGTAGGAACTATTTCACAGAACTTTACAAATTCGGCACTACTAAAGTCCTTATGCCCGGTTTTCTTGCAGGAAAACGCTGGCTGGGTCCGACTATTGCGGGTCGCTCAACGTAAATCGTCCGCCATATTGACTTTTCATTCCGCTCAGCTCGGCGCTGAACGGTACGATAGTGCATCGTCACCCTTGCGTAATACCAAAGTTCATCATGGTACGCCCTAGGCGTAGGCGACGTTATCCGTCTATTATGTACGTATTGATCCGTAGACCGGGAGGAGCCTGCGCGACCGCAACGGCGGCGTGTACGGACGGTCCGGATCATTGAGCGCCTACCCGGAGGGGAACGCATGACATCAATGTCCATTGGTACGTCGACATCAACCAGAATCAAGGGCGAAGATCGGCGAGTGATCTTCGCCTCCTCGCTCGGCACCGTGTTCGAGTGGTACGACTTCTATCTCTACGGCTCGCTGTCGGCCGTCATCGCCGCCCAGTTCTTTTCCGGCGTCAATCCCACCGCCGGCTTCATCTTCGCCCTGCTCGCCTTCGCCGCCGGTTTCGCCGTGCGTCCGTTCGGCGCTCTGGTGTTCGGCCGTCTTGGCGACATGATCGGCCGCAAGCACACTTTCCTCGTCACCATCCTGATCATGGGCCTGTCGACCTTCGTCGTCGGCATCCTGCCCAACTATGCCACCATCGGCACAGCGGCGCCGGTGATCCTGATCTCGCTGCGCCTGCTGCAGGGTCTGGCGCTGGGCGGTGAATACGGTGGCGCCGCCACCTACGTCGCCGAACACGCCCCCGATCACAAGCGCGGCGCCTACACCGCCTGGATCCAGACGACGGCCACGCTCGGCCTCTTCCTGTCGCTGCTGGTCATCCTGGCCTGCCGCGTGTCGCTCAGCAAGGAAGCCTTCGAAGGCTGGGGCTGGCGCATTCCCTTCCTGGTGTCGGTGCTGCTGCTCGGCGTGTCCGTCTGGATCCGCATGAAGCTCAACGAAAGCCCGGCCTTCAAGCGCATGAAGGCCGAAGGCAAGACGTCGAAGGCGCCGATCTCCGAATCGTTCGGCCAGTGGAAGAACCTCAAGATCGTGCTGCTGGCCCTGTTCGGCCTCGTCGCCGGTCAGGCCGTTGTCTGGTACACCGGCCAGTTCTACGCCCTGTTCTTCCTGACCCAGACGCTGAAGGTCGACGCCCAGGCGGCCAACCTGATGATCGCCGCCTCGCTGGCCATCGCCACGCCGTTCTTCGTCATCTTCGGCGCCCTCAGCGACCGCATCGGCCGCAAGCCGATCATCATGGCCGGCCTGCTGCTGGCCTGCCTCACCTACTTCCCGCTGTTCAAGGCCATCACCCACTACGCCAATCCGGCGCTGGAGATGGCCGTCAACGCCGCCCCGGTGGTCGTCGTCGCCGATCCGGCCGAGTGCTCGTTCCAGTTCAACCCGGTGGGCACGTCCAAGTTCACCACATCGTGCGACGTCGCTAAGAGCTCGCTGGTCAAGCGCGGCGTGCCGTACGAGAACGAGGCGGCGCCGGCCGGCACCAAGGCCAGCGTCAAGGTCGGACCGCACGTCATCGCCTTTGATGCCCCGATGCCAGCGGCCGACGCCGGCGCCACGCCGATGACCCCGGCGCAGGTGTTCGACAAGTCGCTGGCCGACGCCCTCAACACCGCCGGCTATCCGGCCAAGGCCGATCCCGCCCAGGTCAACATCATGATGGTGACGGCGCTGCTGTTCATCCTGGTGCTTTACGTCACCATGGTCTACGGCCCGATCGCCGCCATGCTGGTCGAGATGTTCCCGACCCGCATCCGCTACACCTCGATGTCGCTGCCCTACCACATCGGCAACGGCTGGTTCGGCGGCTTCCTGCCCACCACCTCGTTCGCCATGGTGGCGGCGACCGGCGACATCTACTACGGCCTCTGGTACCCCATCGTCATTGCCGGCGCGACCTTCGTCATCGGCATGCTGTTCGTGGGCGAAACCCGCCACAACGACATCCACGCCGACTGACGGTCGCCAGAAACTGCGAAAAGACAAGGCCCGGCCGGCAACGGCCGGGCTTTCTGTTGAGTGCCGTCAATCCAATATGAACCAATATGCGCCAAGTTGAGCGTCGGGATTCGGGGCGGGGCACCCCGGCGACGCAGTCTGATCAGGGGCAATCAGCATCATGGGGCGGACGGAAGGTCAGGAGAAGCCGATCAGCGACAATTCCGGGCTCAAGCTGGCGCTTGATCGCCTGGAGCGCCTCACCGTCAACCTAGTCAAACGCCCGCCGACCGAGCCGCCCGCCGGCAGCGACAATCCAGTGCACAGCCTGCAGGCCACCATGCGCGACGCCTTCGAACAGCCGCAGCCAGCAGCCGAACCGGCGACCGACGCCCCGGCCCCTCAGCTCCTGTCGATGAAACAGGCGGCCGCCATCACCACGCTGTCGGTGTCGTCGATCAAGCGCATGATGGCCGCCGGCACCTTCCCGCAGCCGGTGCGACTGGGCGAAAGCCGCATCGCTTTCGTCGACAGCGAGATCCACGCCTGGATCCGGCAACGCATTGCCGCCCGCCGCTGACCTAAACAAATGCAGAGCTGGTATTTCAGATTTCGTGCCCGGGCGGCTTGCACGGCAGCGGTGAGACGCGCAATACAAGGCCGTCGGGACGTACGAGACGTTGCTGGCCTCGCGGAGAACACGGATGTCGAATGCTGGTGCCGGAAGTGGCGGCGCTTCCTCGCTCGATCGAGCTACGCGCCCTGAACGCCTGCTGCTAGCCATCGGTCTGATCGTTGCCTCGACCGTGTTCTTTGCCGGTGGCGACGTCGGTGCCAAGCTGATGAAACAGACCGCTCCGGCGGCACTGGCCACCTGGCTGCGCTACTTCGTGCTGTTTCTCGTCGCCCTGCCCTACGCCTACCTCAGGCGCGGCCCGAGCGTGTTCCGTCCGACCGAATTCTGGCTGCAGGTCGGTCGCGGTGCTGCTGCCGTTGGTTCGACCACCTTTTTCATCCTCGGCCTTGCCCATCTCTCGGTATCCGACGCCACCTCGATCCACTTCATCGCGCCGATCCTGGTCATGGTGATGTCGATCTTCCTCTTGGGCGAAGTGGTCAAGATTCGCCGCTGGCTCGCGGCGGCCGTCGGTTTTGCCGGCGTGCTGCTGATCGTCCGGCCCGGCACCGAGAGCTTCCAGCCGGCCGCCGTCTTTCCGCTGTGTTCGGCAACCGCCTGGGCGCTCGGCGCCGTGTTCATCCGCATGATCAAGCGCGACCCGCCGGAAACCACCTTCCTGTGGACCGGCATCGTCGGTCTTCTCGGCGCCACCGTCATGGTGCTGCCGGTCTTCCACGTGCCGACCGGCATGGAACTGGTCTACGGCCTCGGCGGCTCCATCAGCTTTGCCATGGCACAGCTGCTGATCATCGTCGGCTTCCGCATGGCGCCGCTGTCGATCCTCGCCCCCATCACCTACATGCAGCTGATCTCGGCCGGCGTCATGTCCTACCTGTTCTTCGACGACGTGCCGAGCTACTGGACGCTGGCCGGCACGACGCTGATCGCCGGCTCCGGCCTCTATTCGGCTCATCGCGAACGCCTCAACAGCCGCCGTCAGCCGACGCCGTCCGAACGTTCACTCGGCCCGGTGGAATAGCGGCTTCAGCGCCCGGTAGAGATCGCGATAGAGCGGCAGCCGGCCCGCCAGCGCCGCCATCAGCCGGTCATCCGGTTCGATGACGTCGCGCACCGGCGGCTTGAGACAGACCGTTTCGATGGCTTCGCCGGTGACGGCGAGGCGGGCCAGCCGCGCCGCGCCGAACGCCGGGCCGCGCTCACCGCCCTGATAGCGGATGATCGACTGGCCGATGGCGCTGGCAACGATGCGCATGAAATGGGCGTCGCGGCTGCCGCCGCCGACCGCGGCCAGACGGCTCGGCACGCTGCCGGCCTCCGCCAATGCTGCCATGGCGTCGGCCAGCGAAAAGGCGATGCCCTCAAGCACCGCCTGCGCCAGATCGAGCCCGTCGGTGCCGCCATCCATGCCAAAGAACACGGCCCGCGCCAGAGGGTCGTCATGCGGCGTCCGCTCGCCCATCAGATAGGGCAGGAAGGTCACGGGCGAGATCGTCTTGCCCCGCGCCGCGATGCGGCCCAGCAGGTCGCCGATGTCCGCTTCGCCGATCGCCTTGGCCACCCAGGCGATGCAGCTGGCGCCGTTGAGCATCGCCGCCATCTGGAACCAGCGCCCCGGCAGGCCGTGGGCGAAGGCATGGATCATCGTTTCCGGTCGCGGCTTGTGCGCGGCGGCGGTGACAAACACTTGGCTTGAGGTACCGAGCGACAGGAAGGCGTCGCCGTCGCTGACGGCGCCAATGCCGATACCGGCGGCGGCGGCGTCACCGGCACCGGTGGCCACCGGGGTGCCAACCTGTAGCCCGAGCTCGGCGGCGGCGGCCGGCGTCAGGCGCCCGGAAATCTCCGACCCCTCCATGAGGCGCGGCAACTGCGCCGACTGGAGACCGACGGCGTCGAGCGCCGGCTGGTACCAGCTCCGGCCGGCTTCGTCGAGCAGCAGGGCCCCGGCGGCGTCGCACATGTCGGTGGCGAGCTCGCCGGTCAGACACAGGCGGATCCAGTCTTTGGGCAACAGCACATGGGCGATGGCGGCAAAGGCCGAGGGCTCGTGCCGCCGCAGCCAGGCGATCTTGGGGGCGAGGAACCCGGCCATGGCCGGCACACCGGCGACGCGGCCGAGATCGGGCAACGCGGCATTGAGCGCCCGCGCCTCGGCATCGGCCCGGCCATCGTTCCAGAGGATGGCCGGCCGCAACGGTCGCCGGTCAGCGCCCAGCACCACGGCGCCGTGCATCTGGCCCGACAGGCCGATGCCGGTCGTGGCGGCATAGGTGGCGGGCGCCGTGTCGCGAAGGCGCTGCAATGCCGTCGCCACGGCCGTCCACCAGAGGTCGGGGTGCTGTTCCGACCAACCCGGCCTGGGCCGGCTGGTTTCAAGCGCCACCTCGGCGCCGGCGATCAGCGCTTCCGTCTGTTCGCCGTCCATGCTGCCAACCAGGATGGCCTTGACGGCCGACGTGCCGATATCGATGCCGAGATAGACTGCCACTTGCTCCTCCGTCACCCCGGCGCTCCTCGGTCGCCGAGCCGGACAGGTGTAGCCCGCGCCGTGGCTTTTCGCCATGCCGCACGTCACGATCGCTGGAGAGAACGTGCCGGCGGGTTGCAGTCGCCGCGTCGACGCTTATGATCGGCGCCACCGAAGGAGGGCCGACAGATGCGGATTGCCACGTGGAACATCAATGGAGTTAAGGCCCGCATCGAGACGGCGCCGCGCTGGCTGGCCGAGGATGGCCCCGACATCGTCTGCCTGCAGGAGATCAAGTCGGTGGACGAAGCCTTTCCGCTCGAGCCGTTCGAGCGTCTCGGCTACAACGTCGCCACCCATGGCCAGAAGGGCTTCAACGGCGTCGCTATTTTGTCCAAGCTGCCGATCGACGAGGTGAGCCGCGGTTTGCCTGGCGATGCCGACGACGTGCAGGCCCGCTACATCGAAGCGGTGGTATCGGCACCCTCGGGGGCCGTCCGTGTCGCCTCGATCTACCTGCCCAACGGCAATCCCATCGATACGGAGAAGTTTCCCTACAAGCTGGCCTGGATGCGCCGCCTCGCCGCCCACGCCGCCAGCCTGAAGGCGCTCGAGGAGCGGACCATTCTCTGCGGCGACTACAACGTCATTCCCGAACCGGCCGACTGCCACGACCCAGTCCTGTGGGCTGGCGACGCTCTGTTCCAGCCGGAAAGCCGAGCTGCCTTCCGCGCCCTGCTCAATGCGGGCTGGACCGATTGCCTCAGGGCGGTCGATGATCGGCCGGGGCGCTATACGTTCTGGGATTATCAGGCCGGCGCCCGCCCCAAGAACTGGGGCATCCGCATCGACCATTTGCTGGCCTCGCCCGAAGCGGCCGACCGACTGCGCGGCGTGCGCATCGTCGAGCACGTGCGCGACTGGGACAAGCCGTCCGACCACGTGCCGGTGGTGGCGACGTTCGATTTCTGAACAGAGAAGGCGGCGCTTACTGCGCCGACGACGCCGAGGCCGAGAACGGCTGCTCCGGCTCGGCCAGCGCCTGCGAGAAGGCCGGATCGTTTTCAGCCAGCCACTGCTGGGCCATGGCAATGGCCTTGCGCCGCTCCTGTTCGCTGGCCAGCGAGAAGGCGTCCTCGTGGGCGACGCGGATGGCGCTGTCGTCGAGGTGCTGGGCGTCGGCGCGCCTGAGGGCGATGGTGAGCCACATCAGGCCGACCACCGAGTTGCCGTCGATCTGGTCGCCCTTGGCCAGCATCTCGCCGAGGCGATACTGCGCCTCGACCTGACCCTTGCGGGCGGCCAGCAGGTACCAGCGGGCCGCCTGACGCGGATCCTGTTCGCCACCGACGCCGTCGCGATACATGTCGCCGAGCTTGGCCTGCGCCTCGGCGTTGCCGAAGTAGGAGGCGGCATAGGTGAAGATCTCGCGCGCGCGCCGCACATTCGGCGTGATGGTCGAGTTGGTGATGCCGGTGAGATAGTAGGAGCCGATTTCGACGAAGGCATTGGCGACGAATGGCGCCTGCGGCGACGTCGGCGCATCGTCACCGTGGGCGGACACCAGTTCGTTGAAGAAGCTGAAGGCCTTGAGGTCGTCCTCGGCAACGCCGTCACCCTTGGCGTACATGGAGCCGAGCTTCCATTGCGCCGCCGGATGACCGTTGGAAGCGGCGGCCAGCAGTCCCGTCAGGGCCTCGCGCTTGTCGCCGGAATAATAGGCGCGCGTAGCCTCGCGCAGGGCCGTCAGAGCCGCCTCGTTGCAACAGGCATCCTGCCGCTGAGCGGCTTGCGGATCGAAAGCCAGGGCCGGACTGCCGGCCACTCCCAATGCTGCGACAATCAGTCCCAACTTGCCGATAGAAAGGAAACGCGTAACGATCGACATGTTCTACTTCGCCGGCCCCAAGCCCCACGTGTCGTTCGACAGTGGTCACAGGGAGCCACCCGTACGGGGCAGCTCCACCAAGAGAGAACAGAGTCTTCCAGACCGCCAGCGCTCCGGCCGGGTCAGGAAAGAAAGACTTTTCCCCTCCGATCCATGCTCAGAGCCTCGCTTTTGTTTATGGCTTAATAGCGGCAATTCATGCCTAACAAGTCGTAGCAAAACGACATCTCGGCTCTGTTGCGGAATCGTCACATGTACCGCCGTCACGACTCCGGCTGCCGTCCCATCGCCACGGCCGCTACGTCGCTAGACTCTGAGCGGTGGTCGCAAGACTCGCCGAACACCAGTGGCGACAAAGCCCTGCCGCCACCGGCGGCGACCATCGCGGCTGTGGAACTCCAGGCCCGGGAAACACCGGGAAACGGTGCCATCCACAGCCATTCAACAGCTTTTGAAACGACGGCAATATCGTTTCATATCAATCTAATACAGTATCATCTTAATCTATTGATTGAACTATCGCGCACCGGCTTACTGGCTCTGACCGCCTCGAAAAGCTGCGTCCGCCTCTCCAGGCATCACAACCAGTAATGGGGTAACTCATTGCAGATCAATCAAATTGTCGTTCTGCGAATAGTTCCGAGTTGATACTTATAACCCCATCGCCGCTGTACTATATTGGAATGAGTCAAAAGCGACTGGCCGCCGAAGTCGCCACCCGGAAAGACCAAGTCATGACGCTGGCGATCGCCTTCGACAACAGTTACGCCCGCTTGCCCGCCCGATTCTTTGCCACGGCCCGTCCGGATGTGGCACCCGCCCCGCGCCTTCTGCGCCTGAATGCGGCGCTCGCTGGTGAGCTTGGCCTCGATCCGCAGGCCCTTGCCAGCCCGGACGGCATCGCCATGCTGTCGGGCGGTCCGCTGCCGTCCGGTGCCCGCCCCATCGCCCTCGCCTACGCCGGCCATCAGTTCGGCCACTTCGTTCCGGACCTCGGCGATGGCCGCGCCGCCCTCATCGGCGAGGTGCTCGACCGCCAGGGGCGGCACCGCGACCTGCAGCTCAAGGGATCGGGACGCACCGTGTTCTCGCGGCGCGGCGACGGCAAGGCCGCCCTTGGCCCGGTGCTGCGCGAGTATATCGTCAGTGAAGCCATGGCCGCCCTCGGCCTGCCCACCACCCGTACGCTGGCCGCCGTCGCCACCGGCGAAGCCGTGCAGCGCGACCAACCGCTGCCGGGCGCGGTGTTGACGCGCGTGGCCCTGAGCCACGTCCGCGTTGGCACTTTCCAGTATTTCGCCCACCGTGGCGATGTTGACGGTCTGCGCCTCTTGGCCGATCACGTCATCGATCGCCTCTATCCCGAAGTCGCCAGCGCGCCCAACCGCTATGCCGCCCTTTACGCCGCCGTCGTCGAGCGTCAGGCGCATCTGGTGGCCGGCTGGCTCGGCGTCGGCTTCATCCACGGCGTCATGAACACCGACAACATGGCCGTGTCGGGCGAGACCATCGACTATGGCCCCTGCGCCTTCATGGACGACTACGATCCCGCCCGCGTCCTCAGCTCCATCGACCATCAGGGCCGCTACGCCTACGGCAACCAGCCGCAGATCGCCCAGTGGAACCTGGCCCGTCTTGCCGAATGCCTGCTGCCGCTGATCGACGCCGACCATGACACCGCCGTCAGGACGGCGGTGGAAACGCTGAGCGCCTTTGCCACCAGCTTCGAGGCGGCCTATTTCGGCGGCCTCGGCCGCAAGCTTGGCCTCGCCGACGGCAACGGCGCCGATCGGCCGCTGGTCGTTGCCGTGCTGAAGGCGCTCGCCGCCGGCAAGGCCGACTTCACCCTCGCCTTCCGCCGCCTCGCCGATCTTGCCGATGGCACCATCGATGACGACCGCTGGCTGGCGCTGTTTGCCCGTCAGGACGAAGCGCGCGCCTTGCTGCCAGAGTGGCGGCAACGCCTTGCCGCCACCGGTCAGGCGCCGGCCGCCATCGGCCGGGCGCTGCGCGCCATCAACCCCATCCTCATCCCGCGCAATCACCAGATCGAAGCCGTCATCGCCGCCGCCGTCGAGTGGGACGACTTCCGGCCCTTCCATCGCCTCGCCGATGCCTTGGCCACGCCGTTCGACGAGACGCCGGCAACCGCCGATCTCGCCTTGCCGCCCCGGCCGGAAGAGCGCGTCACCGCCACCTTCTGCGGCACCTGACGTCTGGCGCGGACTCTGATTATTCAGATAGTTATCAACCAGTCATTCGACTGACTTCGTTCTGGCAAGGCCTTGTTGAGGCGCCTCGATAGCGCCGACAGTCGCCGACAGAAAGCAGAAAGGCGCCCAACCGGGCGCCTCTCGCATTGTTGAGCTGTCGGCGCATCACTCCCTGGCGAGTTCCGCCTTGCGCTTTTCCGCCACCTTCTGGGCCAGAGGGCCACTCAGCTCCTGCAGGTGATCGAAAGCGGCCTCGAAGGTGCCAACGCCCGACGTCGCCGACCGCAACTCGACGATCAGCATGCCCATTTCCGACTGCGGAATGAGCGCCTCGGTGACGTCCCAGCCTGCCCAGCCATCGCGACCGTCAAAGCCGAGCAACTGCCCGCGCCGACCGGTGACGATCTGGTTGATGCGCGCCGTTGCCTCGCTCGGGCCGTAGAAGCGCACCTTGAGGATAGGCTCCAGGAGCACCGGCGAGCACTGCGGCAAACCCTCGCGCATGCCAAGCCCGGCCGCCGTCTTGAACGCCATGTCGGAGCTGTCGACCGGATGGTAGCTGCCGTCGGTCAGCGTCACCTTGACGTCAACCAGCGGGAAGCCCAGCGGTCCGGCCTTGAGGCTGTCGACCACGCCTTCCTCGATGGCGCTGAAGAAGTTGCGTGGCACGGCGCCGCCGGTCACCGTTTCGGCGAAGGTGAAGCCCTTGCCGCGCGCCTGCGGCTCGATGGTCAGCACGCAATCGCCGAACTGGCCGTGGCCGCCCGACTGCTTCTTGTGGCGTCCACGCACCGACACCTGGCCCTGGATGGTCTCCTTGTAGGGAATAGCCGGCTCGCGCGTCTGCACGATGACGCCATAGCGAGCCAGCAGCCGCTCGAGGTGGACGCGCAGATGCATTTCACCCTGGCCCTGGATGCGCGTTTCCGCCATCTCGGCGTCCTGGATGATGATCAGGGTCGGGTCTTCCTCGGCGAGACGCGCCAGCGACGACGACAGCTTGACGTCGTCCTTGGCTTCCTTGGGCGCCACCACCATGGAGATGACCGGCTTGGGCGGCGTCAGCGTCACCACGGCCTTGGGCGGCGCCTTGGCCGTGGACAGGGTGCTGCCGGTCACCGCCGGCTCAACCTTGCCGAGACCGACGGTGGCGCCGGCACCGGCCTGGGCAATCTTGGCCATGTCGCGCACGCCGAGGGCGTAGAGCCCCGAGACGCGACCGACGGCACCGTCGGCCGTGGTCAGCGTGGCGCCGTCGGTGATCTTGCCTGCCAGCACGCGGGCGATCGACAGCTTGCCGGCGTGCGAGGTCTGGATGGTCTTGACCACCTGCACGATGGCATCAGTGCCATCCTTGACGTTGAGGCGCGCCCGCGTGTCGCCGATGTCGGCCGTCTCGTGGCGCAGCGCCTTGAGGAGGCGCGTGATGCCGTTGCCGTGCTCGGCCGAGCCGACGAACACCGGCACGATGCGACCGGCCCGCACGTCCTTGACCAAGTTGACGAACACTTCGTCGCGCGGCGGCGCGATGTCGGAGAGCAGCTCTTCCATCAGCGTGTCGTCGTAGTCGGCGAGGCGCTCCAGCATCTCGTAACGGGCCGCCAGTTCTTCGGCTTTGGCATCGTCGGGAATGGGTTCGACGAGGCTCTCGGCGTGCTCGCGGAACACGTGGGCGCGCTCGAGGGCGAGATCGATGGTGCCGATGGCGATGCCGTCGCGCCAGATCGGCATCTGCCGCAGCACCAGCGGTACCGTCGAGGCTTCCTGCATCAGCGTCAGCGTCTCGCGCAGCGAGGCGTTGGCCTTGTCGATCTTGTTGAGGAACAGCACGTGCGGCACGCCGGCCACTTCGAGCTTCTTGAGGGTCAGCTGCAGGGCCGGGATCTTCTTTTCGTCCGCCTCGCAGACAACAACCGCCACATCGGCGACCGGCAGCACAGGCTCCATTTCGAAGCCAAACTCCACCGAACCGGGGCAGTCGAGGAAACTGTAGGTATCACCCAGAAACTGAACTTCCGCCGCATTGAGCTCAACGCCCATGGCGTGCGCGCGCGCCTCCTTCGACCTGTCACCGACACTCGTGCCGGCACTGACGCTGCCTGCCTTCGGCACCGCCCCCGCTCGCTCCAGTATCGCCTCCAGAAGTGTCGTCTTGCCGCTTCCCTGAGGACCCACGATGGCTACGCAA
Organism: uncultured Pleomorphomonas sp.; assembly: GCA_937868725.1. GTDB lineage: Bacteria > Pseudomonadota > Alphaproteobacteria > Rhizobiales > Pleomorphomonadaceae > Pleomorphomonas. The sequence goes on along the minus strand of CALMMQ010000006.1, from coordinate 21,817 downwards.
CGGGGGCTCGATGATCTGCCCACGGCTGTTGACCCATTCGTCATGGCTGACCTCCTCGCGTTTCTGATATGTTCTCCCCTGTCCAATTCCGCAGCCCCCCTTCCGGGACTGCGGCGGACAAGCGCCCCGACGTCTTCCTCGCGACATCAGGTTTAGCCAGCTTGTCCCCGTTTCAATGGATTGGCAAGATCATCCGCGACGGCGCAACGATGGGCCGGGACGCTTCTTTCGTCCTAAGTTGAAGGCCTTACCGGTCGCAAAGCCGGACGTCGGCAACCATCAGCGACGCCAGCGGAGCCGGCCGGCTGCACGGCCGGTCGACCCCACGGAGATGTGAAGGCTCCAGGCGCAGCCGTCAGATGAACAGCGTCGTGCCCGACTCCTGCGCCTCGCCGATGAAGGCGGCGACGCCGCCGATCTCGACGCCGTCGATCAGTTCCTCGTGCCGGATGCCCATGACGTCCATCGACATCTGGCAGGCGATGAGGTCGGCACCGCCGTCGATCAGCCCCTTGAGCAGGCTTTGCGGCGTGTCGACGTGCTTGGACTTCATCACGCCCTTCATCAGCCAGGTGCCGGCGCCGCCGAAGTTGAGCTTGGAGATCGAGTTGAGCCGGCCGGCGCCACGCGGCAGCATGAAGCCGAAGGCCCGTTCGATGAACGTCTTGGACACCGGCACCGGCGCCTCGCGCCGCAGCACGTTGAGGCCCCAGAAGGTGAAGAACAGGCTGACCGGCTTGCCGGTGGCCAGCGCCCCCGAGGCGATGATCAGCGCCGCCATCACCTTGTCGAGGTCGCCGGAGAACACCACCAGCGTCGTCTTCTCGCGGGCCGGTGCCAGTGTCCCGGCCGGGGCGGCGGCCGCCGCGCCCTGCCCCTTGCGCAACAGCGCCGTGATGATGCCCTTCGACGTTTCCACCGACAGCACGTCGTTGCCGGTGCGCTTGGCCCAGGCACGGATATCGCGCGAGAAGGCCGGATCGGAGGCGGTGATCTCCAGCAGTTCGCCCGGCTTCATCTCGTCGATGGCGCGATAGGTGCGCATGATCGGGCCGGGGCACTGCAGACCGCAGGCGTCGAGCTTGACCCGGTCGCCGGCCGGCGCCACGGCGCAGCCCGACAACGCCACGTCGATCTCGTCCTGATCGCGCCGCTTGATGCTGTCGTAGTCGAAGATGTCGGGGTTGGACTGCTTCTCCGTCGCCCAGGCGTAAGTCTTGATGCCGCCGGTGAGGTTGCGCACGTTGGCAAAGCCGGCCTGCTTCAGGATGCGATAGGCGAGATAGCCACGCAGGCCCACCTGGCAGAACACGACGATCGGCCGGTCGCGATCAATGTCGCCGAGGCGGTCGCGCAGCCGGTCTAGCTCGATGTTGCGTGCCCCCGGCAGGGTGCCGATCTCGAACTCTTCCGGCGTGCGCACGTCGATGAGCTGCAACGCGGTCGGATCGAGACCGAGCTTGGCCTTGAGTTCGCGCCAGCCGATGATCTCGTGGCTGCCGTCGAGCACGTTGGCGGCAACATAGCCGGCGATGTTGACCGGGTCCTTGGCCGACCCGAACGGCGGGGCGTAGGCCAGTTCGAGTTCGGTCAGGTCCTGTACCTTGAGCCCGGCGGCGATGGCCGTGGCGATGACGTCGACGCGTTTGTCGGCGCCGTCGGCTCCCACCGCCTGCGCCCCGAAGATGGTGCCGTCGCGGCCGTAGATCAGTTTCAGCGACAGCTGCATCGAGCCAGGATAGTAGGAGGCGTGCGAGCCGGAATGCGTGATGGTGGCAAAGTGCTCGATGCCGGCCGCCTTGAGCTGCGTCTCGTTGAGGCCGGTGCAGGCGGCGGCGAGATCGAACACCTTGAGAATGGCCGTGCCGAGCGTGCCCTTGTAGGTCTTGAGCGGCGTGCCTTCGGCCGCCGTGATGTTGTCGGCGGCGATGCGGCCCTGACGGTTGGCCGGACCGGCGAGCGGGATGAGTGCCGACTTGCCCGACACCGTCTGCCGCACTTCCACGGCGTCGCCGACGGCGAAGATGGCCGGGTCGGACGTGCGCAGCGCCTCGTCGACCTTGATGCCGCCGGTGGCGCCGATCTCGAGGCCGGCCGCCCGGGCCAGCGACGTCTCCGGACGCACGCCGATGGCCAGGATGACGATGTCGGCCGGCAGCCGCTTGCCGGAGGCGAGAAACACCAGCGTGTTGTCGGCCTTGTCCTCGAAATGCTCGATCTTGTCGTTGAGGTAGAACTCGACGTGCTTGTCGCGCATGTGGGCGTGGACGATCGAGGCCATCTCATCGTCGAGCGGCGCCATGATGTGAGCGGCGCCTTCGACCAGCGTCGTGAACAGGCCGCGCTCGTGCAGGTTCTCGGCCATTTCGAGGCCGATGTAGCCGCCGCCGATCACCACGGCCCGGCGCGGCCGCGTAGCGTCGATATGGGCGAGGATGCGGTCGAGATCGGGGATGTTGCGCAGCGTGAAGATGCGGCGGCTGTCGATGCCGGTGAGCTTGGGCCGCACCGGCTCGGCGCCGGGCGACAACAGCAGCCGGTCGTAGGGCTCGGCCGTCTCCTCGCCGGTGGCGAGATTGCGCAGCGTGACGGTGCGGGCCGCCCGGTCGATGGCGACGGCCTCGGTACGGCTGCGGACGTCGACGGCATAGCGGGCTTCGAACAGATCTTCCGAAGTCACCAGCAACTGCTCGCGCTTCGGAATGGCACCGGAGATGTGATAGGGCAAGCCGCAGTTGGCGAAGCTGATGTAGGGCCCCCGCTCGACAAGGACGATCTCCGCCTTCTCGTCATTGCGACGGATACGGGCGGCGGCGGTGGCTCCACCGGCGACGCCACCGATGATCACGACTTTCATGGCACTCGGCTCCCAGATGTCGGCGCCGACCTCGATTTCGCGGCCGGTCGCGCACGTTCGATCGCGGACGTCGAGGCGCCGCTTTCCAGTTTGCATATGCGTATATTATATTGTTCTTATATACAAAGAAAAGGCCAAGCGGCCGACAAGCGTGTTAGTACCGATGCGACGGCAACCAGCCAACATCGGCCATGACCGTCGTCGACCGCGAGAGCACTGGCAGCCAAGGCCTTGAGCGGCCAGCCGAAAGCTCCTATCGTTCGGCAAAACCGCCACTTTGGGGACAACAATGCGCGTGCATCGCAGAGACGCAGCCACCCTGCGCCGGGGGCTTCAGTCCTGGCAAGCTGAAGGGCTGCTCGATCCGTCCCAGGCCAAGGTGCTGGACGGCGCTATCGAGATCGCCCCGTTCAACTGGAAAGGGCTGGCGCGCTATTCCTTCCTCGCGGCCCTCGCCTGCCTCGTCACCGCCGTGGCCTCGGTCTTTGCCGACGAAGCGGTCATGGCGCTGATCGAGCGCGTTCTGTCCACCTCGCACGTCTTGCGCTGCCTGGCGTTGGCGTTCATCGCCGCCGCTGTCTACGCGGCGGGCCTCCGGCTGCGCCGTCGCCACCCCGAGCGGGTCTACAGCGGCGAAGCGGTGCTGTTCCTCGGCGTGGTGGCGACCGCCGCCGCCCTCGCCGAGCTTGGCGCCGCGCTCGATGACGGCAGCGGCCGCGTCTCCGGCCTGTTCCTGCTGGCCGCCGTCCTCTACGCCGGTCTCGGCTATCTCTGGCAGTCCAAGCTGATCTGGCTGTTCGCGCTGTTGTCGCTCGGCAGCTACATGGGCACGGAAACCGGCTATCTTTCCGGCTGGGGCGCCTACTACCTCGGCATGAACTTTCCCATGCGCTTCGTGCTGTTCGGTGGCGTGCTGATCGCCACCGCCGCCGGCATGGCCCGGACCGCCCGACTGGAATTCCTGACCCGAACGACGCTGGTCGTCGGCCTGCTCAACCTGTTCATCGCCCTGTGGCTGATGTCGATCTTCGGCAACTACGGCGACGTCGACAGCTGGTACAACGCCCGGCAGATCGAGTTCTTCCACTGGTCGCTGCTCTTCGCGCTGGCCGCCATCGCCGCCATCTACCACGGCCTCAGGACCGACAACCCGACGACGCGCGGCTTCGGACTGACGTTCCTGTTCATCAACCTCTACACGCGCTACTTCGAGTTTTTCTGGGACGCCGCGCCCAAGGCCGTGTTCTTCGTCATCCTCGCCGCCAGCTTCTGGGCGCTCGGCCACAAGGCCGAGACCATCTGGAACCTCGGCCGTGACCGCCACGACGACACCTGACGACGGCTTAGGTCGGTCGAGAGCGGCGACGAAGCCGGGCGGATGGTCCGGCGTCACCGAAGGCCGGGCGCTTTTGGCCGCCTGCAGCGTCGAACGCGGGGCGAGGACGGACGTCCACGCCCCCCTCATTCTCCTTGCATCCGGCGCAAAATCGCTCCGACGCCAAGGGTTGGAATCTGGCGGAAAGGGTATTACTCGACGCGCAGGATCGTCACCTCGCAGAGCGGCTTCTTGCCCCAGCGCTCGTTGGCGGCGGCGCGAATCGACCGGCGGACGGCTTCGGCCACCATGTCCTCGTCCTTGCGCCGCGCCTTGGGGATCGACGACAGGCAACCGTCGACGGCGGCGGCCAGCACGTCCTCCATGTCCTCGCCGCGCTCGTCGATCTCCGGCAGACCGAAGGCGTTGAGCGCGTACTCGCCGAGCACGTCGCCCTTCTGCGACATGACCAGCGTGCAGACCACGACGCCGGCAAAGCTCAACTTGCGCCGCTCGACGACGCCGGACGCGTCGGGATCGCGCACCAGCTTGCCGTCCTTGACCAGAATGCCGATCGGCGCCGTGCCCACCGTCTCGGCGTCACCGGGCAGCAGGCGCAGCATCTGGCCGTTGCGCACCCGTGCCACGTACGGCACGCCGGCCTCGCGGGCGATCACCTCGTGCGCGGCAAGGTGCAGCGCCTCGCCATGCACCGGCACGGCCACCTTGGGCTTGACCAGGCGATAGAGCTCGATCATCTCGTCACGGCGCGGATGACCGGAGGTGTGCACCAGCGCCTCACCGTCGACGACGATCTGTACGCCCTGCTCCACCAGCTTGTTCTTGATGGCGCCAACGGCCTTCTCGTTGCCCGGAATGGTGCGCGAGGAGAAGATGACCATGTCGCCCTTGGCCAGCGTCACGTTGCGATGCTCGCCGGCGGCGATCTTGTTCAGCGCCGCCCGCCCCTCGCCCTGGCTGCCAGTGACGATGGCCACCACCTTGTCCGGCGGCAGGTAGCCATAGGCCTCCTCGTCGCGGAACGGCGGCAGCCCCTCGAGCATGCCAAGTTCGCCCGCCACGTCCAGCACGCGCTTGATGGCCCGGCCGACGACGATCACTTCGCGGTCGTTGGCCGCCGCCGCCTCGGCGATCGAACGGATGCGGCCGACGTTGGAGGCGAAGATGGTGACGGCGACGCGCTTCTTGGCACGGGCGATCACTTCCGAAAGCCCTTGCGCCACCTCGCCCTCCGACGGGCTGCGGCCGGAGCGCATGGCGTTGGTGGAATCGCACACCATGGCCTGCACGCCCTCCTCGCCGATGGCGGCGAGGCGCAGCATGTCGATCGGCTTGCCGACACGCGGCTCGTGGTCGATCTTCCAGTCGCCGGTGTGCAGCACGTTGCCGCCGGGCGTGCGGATCAGCACCGATGTCGGCTCCGGCAGCGAGTGCGACATGGCCACCATCTCGAGGTCGAACGGACCGACCGAGAAGCGTTGGCCCTGCTCGACGACGCTAATGGGAATGCGCGGCGCCCCCGGCTCCATTTCGCGCTTGGCGACGTGCAGGGCGGCGGCGAACGGCGTCATGTAGACGGGCACGCCAAGGCGCGGCCAGACGTCGTTGAGAGCGCCGTAATGGTCTTCGTGGGCGTGCGTGATGACGATGCCGACCAGGTCTTCCTTCTCGGCTTCGATGAACGAGATGTCCGGCAGCACCAGATCGACGCCCGGCAGTTCAGGACCGGCGAAGGAAACGCCGCAGTCGATCATCAGCCACTTGCGGTTCTCGATCGGTCCAAGACCGTAGAGACCGAGGTTCATGCCGATTTCGCCGACGCCGCCCAGCGGCAGAAAAACGAGATCTTCCGCCGCGTCGCTTCTGGTTTTCTTCACGTTTTCCCACTCCGCCGCCAACCTTCGCCCGACTGGCACGGTGGCATCCCTTTCGTGACTGGGATCCCTGCCGCCGTCAAGCAAGGAATGGCCGTCAAGGATTGAAGAACACATCGCCGGCGGCGATGGTCTCCAGCCGGCCGTCAACGCGGAGTTCGAGCCGGCCGTCGGCGTCGAGGCCATCAAACACGCCAGTGCGCGTACCGCTCGGCAGCCGCACGCTGATCGGTTCGCCGAGGCCGCAGGCCCGGTCGAGCCAGGCGGCACGCAGCGGCTCGAACGGCCCGGCATGCCATTGATCGAGCCGCCTGGCCAGATGTTCGGCCAGGAGCGAGAACATGTCAGCCGGCTCGACCGGGTAGCCGAGGCTGGCGAGATCGGTGGCCGGATAGAGGCTGGTATCGGGATGATGGTGGCAGTTGATGCCGATGCCGATCACCACCACCTGCCCCTCTGGCCGGAGCGCGCCCTCGACCAGAATGCCGCTCAGCTTGGCGCCATCATAGAGCACGTCGTTCGGCCACTTGATGCGCAGGGCGGCGGCAGCCGTCGGCGGCAGGGCCGCTGTCACGGCGTCGTGGACGGCCAGCGCCGCCACCAGCGGCAGTTCGCCGAAGCGGGATGGCGCCAGTCCCTCGCGCAGCAGCAGCGAACAGAAGAGGTTGCCCGGCTCCGACGTCCAGGTGCGGCCAAGCCGGCCGCGGCCTGAGGTCTGGCGCGCCGCGATCGTCCACAGCCCCGACGGCGCCCCGGCCGCCGCCCGCTCGAAAGCGACGGCATTGGTCGAGCCGACCGCCGCGTGGCTTTCGACCGAAAATCCCGCCGGAACCCGCAACGTCGTCATGCCTCACTCCTTGCCTTCAACCATTGGTCGGCCCGGTCATAACGCCGTTTGCCGCCAGCCCCAAACGAAAAACCCCGGTGCCGTCACCGGCACCGGGGAGCGTGATTGCCAACTGCGGCGATGATCAGAACAGCGACTTGGCCGCCGCTTCCGCTGCCTGACCGATGGGCCCGGCAATGACGACGAACAGCAGCACGAAGGCACCAGCCGCCCACAGCACGGCCTTGAGTTCGCCGCCCATCGGCTCGAAGCTCTCGGCCGGCTCGTCGAGGAACATCACCTTGACGATGCGCAGGTAGTAGTAGGCGCCCACCACCGACGACAGCACGCCGATCACCGCCAGCCAGTAGAGGTGCGCCTCGACCGCCGCCACGAACACGAAGTACTTGGCGAAGAAGCCGGCCAGCGGCGGAATGCCGGCCAGCGAGAACAGCAGGGCGCCGAACAGGAAGGCCATCGGCAGGTTGGTACGGGCAAGACCGGCGAGATCGTCGATCTCCTCGACCATGCCGCCAGCCCGCCGCATCGACAGGATGCAGGCAAAGGCGCCAGCCGTCATGGCCAGGTAGGTGGCAAGATAGATGAGGATGCCGTAGACGCCGTTTTCGTTGGCGGCGGCAAGCCCCACCAGCGCGAAGCCCATGTGGCCGATCGACGAATAGGCCATCAGGCGCTTGATGTTCTTCTGGCCGATGGCGGCGAACGAACCGAGCAGCATCGAGGCCAGCGCCATGAAGGCGACGATCTGCTGCCAGTCGTGCGTCACATGGTCGAGCGCCCCGAGGGCGATGCGCACGAACACTGCCATGCCGGCGATCTTGGGCGCCGCGGCGAAGAAAGCGGTGATCGGCGTCGGGGCCCCTTCGTAGACGTCCGGCGTCCACATGTGGAACGGCACCACCGAAACCTTGAAGGCAAGGCCGGCAGCCACGAACACGATGCCGAAGGTGACGCCGAGCGAGGCCGGCTGACCATCGGCGAGCGCGCTGGCGATGCCGGCGAAATCGGTGTGCCCGGTGAAGCCGTAGATCAGCGAGGCGCCGTAGAGCAGCATGCCCGACGACAGCGCGCCGAGGACGAAGTACTTGAGGCCGGCTTCCGTCGAGCGGGCGTTGTCGCGCCGCATGGCGGCCAGCACGTAGAGGGCCAGCGACTGCAGCTCGATGCCGAGATAGACGGTGATGAGATCGGTGGCCGAGATCATCATCATCATGCCGACGCTGGCCAGCACGATCAGCACCGGCAGCTCGAAGCTCTCGAACTGTTCACGCCGGGCAAAGCGCATCGACATCAGCACGGCGATGGCCGAGCCGAGGAGCGACAGCACCTTGAGGAAGCGGGCGTAGGCGTCGACGACGAAGGCGCCGGAGAAGGCCGCGCCGTTGCCGCCTTCGATGACCGCCCCGGCGGCGCCGATCAGCAGCACGATGGCCAGCAGCGACACCGTGCGGGCGGCCTCCTTGCCGCTGAAGGCTCCGACCATGAGAAGCCCGAGGGCGCCGAGGCTGAGGATCAGCTCCGGAACGGCAAGGGCGAAGTCAGCATATGCGATCATGGGGAACGGACCTCAACGGAACAGCGGGAACGAACCGAGCGCGGCGGTCTGACCGCCGGCGCTGATCGCTGCGTGGTAGTTGCGGATGATCGCCTCGACCGAGGCGGCGCAGGCATCGAGCACCGGCGCCGGATAGACGCCGAAGAAGATGACCAGCACCAGGAGCGGCGCCAGGATGGCAATCTCGCGCGGGGTGAGATCGACCATGGCCTTGAGCGCCGGCTTGGTCAGTGCGCCCCAGACGACACGGCGGAACAGCCACAGCGCATAGGTCGACGACAGGATGACACCGAGGGCCGCCAGCGCCGCCACCCAGGTGTTGACCTCGAAGGCGCCGGTCAGGGTCAGGAACTCGCCGATGAAGCCCGACGTGCCCGGCAGACCGATGTTGGCCAGCGTGAAGATGAGGAACAGCGTGGCATAGACCGGCATGCGGTTGACCAGACCGCCGTAGGCGGCGATGTCGCGGGTATGCAGGCGGTCATAGACGACGCCGACGCACAGGAACAGCGCCCCCGACACCAGCCCGTGGCTGAACATCTGGAACACGGCGCCCTGCACGCCCTGGGTATTCAGGGTGAAGATACCCATGGTCACGTAGCCCATGTGGGCCACCGACGAATAGGCGATCAGCTTCTTCATGTCCTCCTGCACCAGCGCCACCAGCGAGGTGTAGACGATGGCGATGACCGACAGCGTGAAGATGAACGGCGCCAGATCGGCGGACGCATTGGGGAACATCGGCAGGCTGAAGCGCAGGAAGCCGTAGCCGCCCATCTTCAACAGCACGGCGGCCAGCAGCACCGAACCGGCGGTCGGCGCCTCGACGTGGGCATCCGGCAACCAGGTGTGCACCGGCCACATCGGCATCTTCACCGCGAACGAGGCGAAGAAGGCAAACCACAGCCACCACTGCATCGACAGCGGAAACGGCTTGTTGACCAGCACGGTGATGTCGGTGGTACCGGCGCTGAGATACATGGCCATGATGGCCACCATCATCAGGACCGAGCCGGCCAGGGTGTAGAGGAAGAACTTGTAGGAGGCGTAGACGCGCCGCTTGCCGCCCCAGACACCGATGATCAGGAACATCGGGATCAGGCCGCCTTCGAAGAAGACGTAGAACAGCACCAGATCGGTGGCGCAGAACACGCCGACCATCAGCGTTTCCAGCACCAGGAAGGCGATCATGTATTCCTTGACGCGCACTTGCACCGATTGCCAGCTGGCCAGGATGCAGAACGGCATCAGGAAGGTGGTCAGCAGCACGAACAGGATGGCAATGCCGTCGATGCCCATGCGGTAGGCGAAGAACCCACCCATCCAGCCGGCCGTCTCGGTCAGCTGGAAGCCGGGGTTCTTCGGATCGAAGCCGGCCAGAATGCCGAGCGACACCAGGAACGTCGCGACGGTGGTGATGAGCGCCACGCGCCGGATGTTGAGGATCGCGGCCTCATCCTGCGGCCGGATGGCGGCAATGAACAGGACGCCCGCCAGCGGCAGGAACGTGGTCAGCGTCAGAAGCGGCAGTCCGCTCATACTCATTGTCCCCCGGCGAACATGGTCCAGGTGATCAGCGCGGCAACGCCGATAACCATGGTGAATGCGTAGTGATAGACGTATCCGGTCTGCAGGCGCACGACGCGCGCCGTGACGTCGAGCACGCGGGCAGCGACGCCGTTGGGACCGAAGCCGTCGATGATCGTGCCGTCGCCGGTCTTCCAGAACAGGCGGCCGAGACGCAGCGCCGGACGCACGAAGATGGCGTCGTAGAGCTCGTCGAAGTACCACTTGTTGAGGAGGAACTGGTAGAGGCGCGGCAGCGCGGCGGCCAGCGCCTTTGGCCGGCTCGGGTCGACGATGTAGAACCAGTAAGCGACGACGAAGCCGGTGAGCATGGCCAGGAACGGCGACACCTTCACCAGCGACGACACCTCGTGCATGGCATGCAGGATGTGGTTTTCCGGTCCGTAGCTGATGGCAGCCTTCCAGAACTCGGCCTGCTCCTCGCCGACGAAGGCGCCGTAGAACGCCATGCCGGCCAGCACCGCGCCGAGCGATAGCACGCCGAGCGGGATCAGCACCACCAGCGGGCTCTCGTGAGCGTGGTCATAGACGTCCTTGGGGGCGCGGCTGGCGCCGAAGAAAGTCAGGAACACCAGGCGCCAGGAATAGAACGAGGTGAAGCCGGCGGCAATCACCAGCAGCACGGCGGCCAGCCCCGAGAAGGCATTGTGACCGGCAAAGGCGCTTTCGATGATGGCGTCCTTGCTGAGGAAGCCGGCAAAGCCGATCTCGGTGCCGGGAATGCCGACGCCGGTGATGGCCAGCGTGCCGAGCGTCATGGCAAGGAAGGTCAGCGGAATCTTGTTCCTGAGGCCGCCCATGTGGCGCATGTCCTGCTCGTGATGGCTGGCCATGATCACCGAGCCGGCGCCCAGGAACAGCAGCGCCTTGAAGAAGGCGTGGGTGAACAGGTGGAACACGCCGGCCCCGTAGGCGCCGACGCCAAGCGCCACGAACATGTAGCCGAGCTGCGAACAGGTCGAATAGGCGATGACGCGCTTGATGTCGTTCTGGACCAGACCGACAGTGGCGGCGAAGAAGGCGGTGGTGGCGCCGACCAGCGTCACGACGGTGAGCGCCGTGTGGCTGAGTTCGAACAACGGCGACATGCGGGCCACCAAGAACACGCCGGCCGTCACCATGGTGGCGGCATGGATGAGAGCCGACACCGGCGTCGGGCCTTCCATGGCGTCGGGTAGCCAGGTGTGCAGCAGGAACTGCGCCGACTTGCCGCAGGCGCCCATGAACAGCAGCAGACAGACGACGGTGATGGCGTCGAAATTGCCCCACAGGAAATGCAGGCTCTTGCCTTCGGCCGAAGCGACATTGGCGAACACCGTGCCGAGATTGACCGAGCCGTAGAGCACGAAGATGCCGATGATGCCGAGCGTGAAGCCGAAGTCGCCGACGCGGTTGACGACGAACGCTTTGATGGCGGCGGCGACCGCCGACGGCTTCTTGTACCAGAAGCCGATCAGCAGGTAGGAGGCGAGACCCACGCCTTCCCAGCCGAAGAACATCTGCACCAGGTTGTCGGAGGTCACCAGCATCAGCATGGCGAAGGTGAACAGGCTGAGATAGGCGAAGAAGCGCGGCCGGTCCGGATCCTCGGCCATGTAGCCCATCGAGTAGAGATGGACCAGCGACGACACGGTGTTGACCACCACCAGCATCACCGCCGTCAGCGCGTCGATGCGGAACGACCAGTCGAACTCCAGGCTGCCGGAGGTGATCCAAGGCAGCACCTTGATCACCTCGGCCTCTTCGTGACCGGCACCGAAGCCGACCTTGACGAAGGCAACCCAGGACAGGATGGCCGAGACAAACAGCAGTCCGGTGGTGACGAGTTCGGCCAGACGCGAGCCCGGCGCCGCCGGCTCGACGGCGTGATGATCGTCGTGGCCATGATCGTCATGACCATGGTCGGCGTGCGCCGCTTCGTCATGGGCGGCGTGGCCGTGAGCGTCGCCCTCGGGCGGCGGCACGGTGGCGCTGGCCCCGATCAGAGCCACGGCGCCGGCGATCAGGAAGCCGATCAGCGGAAGAAAGACGATGAGGGAATACATCGCGCCTGTCAGCCCTTCATCATGTTGATGTCTTCGACCGCGATGGTACCGCGGTTGCGGAAGAATACGACCAGGATGGCGAGCCCGATGGCGGACTCGGCGGCGGCGACCGTCAAGACGAACAGGGCGAACACCTGCCCGACGAGATCGCCGAGATGAGCGGAAAAGGCGACGAGGTTGAGGTTCACCGCCAGGAGAATGAGCTCGATCGACATCAGGATGACGATGACGTTCTTGCGGTTGAGGAAGATGCCGAGGATCCCGAGGGTGAACAGGATCGCCGCGACCGAAAGGTAGTGCGATAGACCGATGGCCATGGGGTCAGCCTTCCCTGATGAACGAGGTACGAACGGAATGGCGCATCACAGCCCCTTCCCCGGTTCGACCTTGACGATTTCGATTGCCGTGTCGCGCGTCCGCGCCACCTGCACGGAGATGTCCTGCCGCTTGACGTAGGCGCGGTGGCGCAGCGTCAGCACGATGGCACCGATCATGGCCACCAGCAGGATGAGCGCCGCCGCCTCGAAGAAGAAGGCGTAGCGCGTATAGATGAGTTCGCCGAGCGCCAGCGTGTTGGGCGTGGCGGCGAGATCCGGCATCGGCGCCGAACCGCTCTTGAGGGCGCCGGGAGCGAACACCCAGGTGCCGGCGACCATCAACAGTTCGGCCAGGAAGATGAGGCCGACCAGCAGACCGACGGGCAGGTACTGCAGCACGCCCTGCTTCAGTTCGGCGAAATCGACGTCGAGCATCATGACGACGAACAGGAACAGCACGGCCACGGCGCCGACGTAGACGACGATCAGCAGCATGGCCAGGAATTCGGCGCCAGCCAGCATGAACAGGCCCGAGGCGTTGACGAAGGTCAGGATCAGGTACAGCACCGAATGAACGGGGTTGCGCGAGGAAATCACCATGACCGCCGAGGCGATGGCGATGATCGCGAAAAGGTAGAAGAACAGCGTTTGTATCATCTTCTCTCAGTCCCCGTGGACGCCGGTCGCGTCCGCCAATCCCGTCGTTTCAGCCCGTCGTCTCAGCGGTAGGGCGCGTCGAGTTCGATGTTGCGGGCGATTTCCCGCTCCCAGCGGTCGCCGTTGGCGAGCAGCCGCTCCTTGGAGAAGTACAGCTCTTCGCGCGTCTCGGTGGCGTACTCGAAGTTCGGCCCCTCGACGATCGCTTCCACCGGGCAGGCTTCCTGGCAGAAGCCGCAGTAGATGCACTTCACCATGTCGATGTCGTAGCGCGTCGTGCGGCGGCTGCCGTCGTTGCCGCGCGGACCGGCCTCGATGGTGATGGCCTGGGCCGGACAGATGGCCTCGCAGAGCTTGCAGGCGATGCAGCGTTCCTCGCCGCTGGGATAGCGGCGCAGGGCGTGCTCGCCCCGGAAGCGCGGGGAAAGCGCTCCCTTCTCGAAGGGGTAGTTGATGGTCGGCTTCGGCTTGAAGAAGTAGCGCATGGCGAGGAAGAACCCCGACACGAACTCCTTCAGGAGAAGCGACTTGGCCACCTGATCAAGTTTCATCGCACCCGCTTCCTTCACTCGTCGTCGCAGCGCCCGCGCCGGCCGACGACCCCAACTCATCCGCCGGTCGGTGCCAGGCCGGTTCCGGCCATCGACACGCCAAACCACCAGCCGAGCGCGCCGAACACCAGCGCATTGACCAAGAACAGCACCCGCATCAGCCCTTCCGTCGCCCGGGGCGACAGCCGCGCCATGCGGCCGGTGAGGAGGCGCCGGACGAACGACGCCACCAGACCGAAATCCACGAGACCGATCCCGATCCCCACCACGGCACCGATGATGCCCGACAGCGGCAGATCCATGGATCCTCTCCTTCCCCCTAGGCCGGGCGGTCAGGCCGCCCAGCCGGTAACCTGCAGCACGCCGGCGACGATGACCACGAAGGCCAGCGACAACGGCAGGAACACCTTCCAGCCGAGCCGCATCAGCTGATCGTAGCGGTAGCGCGGCACCATCGCCTTGGCCATGGCGATGAAGAAGAACATCAGCACCGCCTTGGCCGCGAACCAGAACACGCCCGGCACCCAGGTGAACGGCGCCACGTTGATCGGCGGCAGCCAGCCCCCGAGGAACAGGATGGTCATCATGGCGCACATGGTGCAGATGGCGACGTATTCGCCGAGCATGAACATCATGTACGGCGTCGAGCCGTATTCGACCATGAAGCCGGCCACCAGTTCCGACTCCGCTTCGACGAGGTCGAACGGCGGCCGGTTGGTTTCGGCCAGCGCCGACACGAAGAAGACGACGAACATCGGCAGCAGCGGCAGCCAGTACCAGTTGAGGAACGTCAGCCATGGCAGGCCGATCATGTCGGCAAGGCCGGTTTCCTGCGTCCTGACGATGGTCGACAGGTTGAGCGAGCCGGCGCACAGCAGCACGGTGATGATGACGAAGCCGATCGAGACCTCGTAGGACACCATCTGCGCCGCCGAGCGCAGCGCCGACAGGAACGGATACTTGGAGTTCGAGGCCCAGCCGCCGATGATGATGCCGTAGACGCTGAGCGAGGAGATCGCCAGGATGAACAGCACGCCGACATTGACGTCGGCCACCACCCAGCCGTCGGCCACCGGCAGCACCGCCCAGGCCAGCAGCGACAGCGTGCAGGTGACGAGCGGCGCCAGCAGGAACAGGCCCTTGGACGAGCCCGAGGGGATCACCGGTTCCTTCAGCACGAACTTCAGCAGGTCGGCGAACGACTGGAACAGACCCCAGGGGCCGACGACGTTGGGGCCACGCCGGATCTGGACGGCGGCCCAGATCTTGCGGTCGGCCAGCAGGATGAAGGCGACGGCGACAAGCAGGATCACCAGGAGCACGATGCTCTCGAAGGCGATCACCACCAGCGGCCAGACGATATCGGTCCAGAAGCTCATCGTGTCGTCTCTCACTCGGCTGCGGCTTGTCGGGTGCCATGGGCCAATGCCGAACATTCGGCCATGACCTTCGACGCCCGGGCGATCGGGTTGGTCAGATAGAAATCGGCAATGGCCGGCAGGAACGGCACCGGCTCGATGGCGCCGCCGATACCGGCCAGCGCCGCGATGGCGGCAGCGTCGTTCTCCGGCGCCTCGTCGAGGGCGGCGAGATGCGGCACCTCGGCGTAAAGCGCGGCACGCAAGGCGGCGAGGCTGTCATACGGCAGCTTCTTGCCGAGCACCTCCGACAGGGCCCGCAGCACCGCCCAGTCTTCCTTGGCCTCTCCCGGCGGGAAGGTGGCGCGCTGGCCGAGCTGGACGCGGCCCTCTGTGTTGACGTAGGTGCCCGACTTTTCGGTGTAGGCCGCCCCTGGCAGGATGACGTCGGCGCGGTGGGCGCCGGTGTCGCCATGGCTGCCGATGTAGACGACGAACGTCTTCGGGCCGAGATGGCCGGCGCCGAATTCGTCGGCGCCGAGCAGGAACAGCACGTCGAGGTCGCCCTCGACAGAGGCTTCGATCATCGCTTCGACGTCGCGACCGCCCTCCTCCGGCACCAGGCCGATGTCGAGCGCGCCGACGCGCGCGGCGGCGGTGTGCAGCACCGAGAAGCCGTTCCAGCCATCCTTGACGGCGCCAACACGGCACGCCACCTCGGCGGCCAGCGACAAGAGCGCCAGGCCGTCGCGGCGAAGCAGCGGCCCCTGACCGACGATGACGAGCGGTTTCTGCGCCGCCGACAGCGCCGCGACCACCTCGGCATCGAGGTTGCGCAAGGCGTCCGGACCGTCGCCGAGATGGATGGTCGGATAGGTGAGATCGATCGGCGCGCCGATGACGTAGACCTTGAGCTTGCCGCCCGAGGCCCGCCAGGTCTTGCGCAGCCGGGCGTTGAGCACCGCCGCCTCGTGGCGCGGATCGGCGCCGACGATCAGCACGGCGTCGGCCGCTTCGATGCCGGCGATGGTCGAGTTGAAAACGTAGGAAGCGCGGCCGAACTTCGGATGCAGCTTGGTGCCATCCTGCCGACCGTCGATCGAGGTGACGCCAAGCGCCGTCATCAGGCCCTTCAGCGCATACATCTCCTCGACGGAGGCAAGATCACCGGCGATGGCCCCCATGCGGGCCGGTGCCGTGCCGGCCACCCTGGCCTTGACAGCGGCAAAGGCCTCCGACCACGACACGGCGCGGAAGCGGCCGTTTTCCTTGACGTACGGCCGGTCGAGCCGCTGCGTCTTGAGCCCGTCCCAGATGAAGCGGGTCTTGTCGGAAATCCACTCCTCGTTGACCGCCTCGTTGAGGCGGGGCAACACGCGCATCACCTCGCGACCGCGGCTGTCGACGCGGATGGCCGAGCCAAGCGCGTCCATGACGTCGATGGATTCGGTCTTGGTCAACTCCCACGGCCGGGCGTGGAAGGCGTAGGGCTTGGAGGTCAGCGCCCCCACCGGGCAGAGGTCGATGACGTTGCCCTGCAGTTCCGAGGTCAGCGCCCGCTCGAGATAGCTGGTGATCTCGGCGTCCTCGCCGCGCGAGATCAGGCCCATCTCGGTGATGCCGGCCACTTCCGTGGTGAAGCGGACGCAACGCGTGCAATGGATGCAGCGCGTCATCGCCGTCTTGACCAGCGGCCCGAGATTCTTGTCCTCGACGGCGCGCTTGTTTTCGCTGAAGCGCGAGCCGGCGAGACCGTAGGCCACGGCCTGATCCTGCAGATCGCATTCGCCGCCCTGATCGCAGATCGGGCAGTCGAGCGGATGGTTGATCAGCAGAAACTCCATCACGCCCTCGCGGGCCTTCTTGACCATGGGCGAATTGGTCAGCACCACCGGCGGCTCGCCGTTGGGGCCGGGCCGGAGGTCGCGCACCGCCATGGCACAGGAGGCCGTCGGCTTCGGCGGACCGCCCTTGACTTCGACCAGACACATGCGGCAATTGCCGGCCACCGACAGCCGCTCATGGAAGCAGAACCGCGGCACCTCGGCGCCGGCCTGCTCGCAGGCCTGCAGCAGCGTCAGCTCCGGCGCCACCTCGATCTCTTTGCCATCGACGATCAGTTTCGCCATGTCGGCCTCGAACCTTCCTCACGTGAACCTCCGGCCCGCTTCCGGTCGCCTTCGGTTCCCTGAACCCTGCCCACCCCGACGGGCGGGCGCCTTGCCATCACTCGGCCGCGACCCGATGGGCCGCCGCATAGTCGTCGATGCGGGCCTCGATCACCGGCCGGAAATTGCGGATCAGCGCCTGCACCGGCCAGGACGCGGCGTCGCCGAGGGCACAGATGGTGTGCCCCTCGATCTGCTTGCTCACCTGGAACAGCATGTCGATTTCCTCGCGCCGGGCGTTGCCCTCAGCCATGCGCTCCATGACGCGCCACATCCAGCCCGTGCCCTCGCGGCACGGCGTGCACTGACCGCAGCTCTCGTGCTTGAAGAAGGCGGAGATGCGCGAAATGGCCCGGATGACGTCGGTCGACTTGTCCATGACGATCAGGCCGCCGGTACCGAAGCTCGAACCGATGGCGCGCATGCCGTCGAAGTCCATCTGCGCATCCATGATCTGGTCGGCGCGGACGATCGGGCAGGACGCACCGCCCGGAATGACCGCCAGGAGATTGTCCCAGCCGCCGCGGATGCCGCCGGCGTGCTTTTCGATCAGGTCCTTGAACGAAATGCCCATTTCCTCTTCGACGACGCACGGTGTGTTGACGTGGCCGGAGATCATGAACAGCTTGGTACCGTTGTTGTTCGGCCGGCCGATGCCGGCGAACCAGGCGGCGCCGCGCCGGAGAATGGTCGGCGCCACGGCGATCGACTCGACGTTGTTGACCGTCGTCGGGCAGCCGTAGAGACCGCAGTTGGCCGGGAACGGCGGCTTCATGCGCGGCTGGCCCTTCTTGCCCTCAAGGCTTTCCAAGAGGGCCGTTTCCTCGCCGCAGATGTAGGCGCCGGCGCCGTGATGGACGAAGACGTCCATGTCCCAGCCCGAACCACAGGCATTTTTGCCGAGGAGACCGGCGTCATAAGCCTGATCGACGGCCGCCTGCAGCCGCTCGCGCTCGCGGATGAATTCGCCGCGCACGTAGATGTAGGCGGTATGGGCGCCCATGGCGAAACCGGCCACCAGACAGCCCTCGACGAGGGTGTGCGGATCGTGGCGCAGGATTTCGCGGTCCTTGCAGGTGCCCGGTTCGGATTCGTCGGCATTGACCACGAGATAGTGCGGCCGGCCATCGCTCTGCTTGGGCATGAACGACCACTTGAGACCGGTCGGGAAGCCGGCGCCGCCTCGACCCTTCAGCCCCGACGCCTTGATCTCGTTGATGATGAAATCCCGCCCCTTGGCCAGAATATCCTTGGTGCCGTCCCACTGGCCACGCTTCAGCGCGCCCTGGAGCCCCCAGTCGTAGCGACCGTGGATATTGGTGAAGATGCGGTCCTTATCCTGCAGCATGTCCTGCTTCCCCGGACTTCAATTCACTCGAACGGCGGCGTCCGCCGCAGCTCACACCGGCTTGTCGCCATCCTTGTCGGACGGGCGCCAGCCGCTGGCGAGCTTCTTGCACTGGTCGATCCACTTGTCGCGCACCGCCCTGCCCCGGAACGCGCCGAGATGCTGGTCGATCCACTTGAGGTTCATCTCGCTCCAGGCGGCAACCTGGTCGAAATGGTAGACACCGAGCCCGTGCAGCAGTTCCTCGAGCTTGGGACCGACGCCCCAGACCAGCTTGAGATCGTCGGCCTTGCCATCGCGGGCCGCCGTCAGCAGCGCCGGCTTGAACTCGTCGGCCACCTTCTCGACCGGTTCTTCGGCCGGCTTGGCGACGACTGGCGCGGGGGCCGGCGCGACGACGGGTGCCGGCGGCGGCGCGGCCTCGGTCGGCTTCAGCTCCTCGCGGGCAAACGCCCGGTACTTGCCGACCACCGAGCCGTCGTAGAGTGCCGGATCGGTGAGCGCCGTGTCGCCCCCGGCCGGAGCCGAGAACTGCCGGCCGTTCTGCGGCCCGGGCGCCGGCGGATTGCCGGCCTTGAAGCCATCGATCAGGGCGTTGAAGCTCGTCTCGTCGAGGTCCTCGTAGGTGTCGCTGCCGACCGCCACCATCGGGGCGTTGACGCAGGCGCCGAGGCACTCGACCTCTTCCCACGAGAAGTCGCCGTCGGCGGAAAGCTCGAACGGATGTTCGGCCAGCCGGCTCTTGCAGATCTTGATGATCGTCTCGGCCCCGCGCAACCGGCACGGCGTCGTGCCGCACACCTGGATATGCGCCTTGGCCCCCACCGGTGCCAGCTGGAACTGGGTGTAGAAGGTGGCCACCTCGAGCACGCGGATCGGCGCCATGTCGAGCATGGCGGCAATGGCTTCGATCATTGGCTGGCTGACCCAGCCTTCCTGGCTCTGGCCGACCATCAGCAGCGGGATCACCGCCGAGGCCTGCTTGCCCTCGGGATAGCGGGCGATGACCTTGCGGGCGTAGGCGAGGTTATCGGCGCTGAAGGCAAAGCTGGCCGGCTGCTCGTTATGAAGACGACGGACGGACATCAGCGGTCCACCTCACCAAACACGATATCGAGCGAACCCAGCACGGCCGAAATGTCGGCCAGCAGGTGCCCGCGACAGAGAAAATCCATGGCCTGCAGGTGCGCAAAGCCAGGGGCGCGGATCTTGACCCGGTACGGCTTGTTGGAGCCATCGGCGACCAGATAGACGCCGAACTCGCCCTTGGGCGCTTCCACGGCGGCGTAGATTTCGCCGGCCGGCACGTGGAAGCCTTCGGTGTAGAGCTTGAAGTGATGGATCAGCGCTTCCATCGACCGCTTCATCTCGGCCCGGCGCGGCGGCGCAAACTTGCCCTGCGTCGTCAGTACCGGCCCCTTTTCGACCTTCAGCCGATCGATCACCTGCCGCATGATGCGCACCGACTGGCGCATCTCTTCCATGCGGATGTGATAGCGGTCGTAGCAGTCGCCGTTCTTGCCGACGGGAATGTCGAAGTCGAGCTCGTCGTAGCACTCGTAGGGCTGGCTCTTGCGCAGGTCCCAGGCGGCGCCCGAGCCGCGCACCATCACGCCCGAGAAACCCCAGGCCCAGGCCTGATCGAGCGTCACGACGCCGATGTCGACGTTGCGCTGCTTGAAGATGCGGTTCTCGCTCAAAAGCGCGTCGAGGTCGTCGACCACCTTGAGGAAGGGATCGCACCACGCCTCGATGTCGGCGACGAGCTGATCGGGCAGGTCCTGATGCACGCCACCCGGCCGGAAGTAGGCCGCATGCATGCGACTGCCGCTGGCCCGCTCGTAAAAGATCATCAGCTTTTCGCGTTCCTCGAAGCCCCAGAGCGGCGGCGTCAGCGCGCCAACGTCCATGGCTTGCGTGGTGACGTTGAGCAGATGCGACAGGATGCGGCCGATCTCGCAGTACAGCACGCGAATGAGCTGGGCCCGGCGCGGCACCTCGATGCCGGCCAGCTGCTCGATGGCCAGGCAGTAGGCGTGCTCCTGATTCATCGGGGCGCAATAGTCGAGGCGATCGAAATACGGCACGCCCTGAAGGTAGGTGCGCGCCTCGATCAGCTTCTCGGTGCCGCGGTGCAGCAGACCGATGTGCGGATCGACGCGTTCGACAACTTCGCCGTCGAGCTCCAGAACGAGGCGCAACACGCCGTGCGCCGCCGGATGCTGCGGACCGAAGTTGATATTGAAATTTCGCAACTGGGCTTCAGCCATCGATCAAATGCCTCAGTTCGTCTTGGCCTTCTCATCGCCGGGCAGGACGTAGTCGGGTCCTTCCCAGGGCGAGAGGAAGTCGAAGGACCGGAATTCCTGATTGAGCGTCACAGGCTCGTAGACGACGCGCTTTTCGGCATCATCGTAGCGAACCTCGACGTAGCCGGTCATCGGGAAGTCCTTGCGGAGCGGATGACCGTCGAAACCATAGTCGGTGAGGATGCGCCTGAGCTCGGGATGATCGGTGAACAGCACGCCGACGAGATCGTAGGCCTCGCGTTCGAACCAGTCGGCGCCGGGATAAACCGATGTAACCGACGGCACCGGGCTCGCCTCGGCGGTCGTGACGCGCAGGCGGATGCGGGCGTTCCGGGTCGGCGACAGCAGATGGTAGACGACGTCGAAACGCTCGGCGCGCTCGGGGTAGTCGACGGCGCAGACGTCGATGAACGAGACGAAGGCCAGGGCCGGATCGTCGCGCAACACCTTGGCCACGTCGACGATGCGCGCGGCATCCACCTCGAGGGTCAGCTCGCCGTGGGCGACCGTCGGCGGCGCCTCACCCGGCAGGGCCGCCGTGACTGCGGCCGCGATTTCATTGAGCAGGGCTTCGTTCATGTCTCACCCAGTCCTGGAAACGCGCTCAGCGCTCGATGGTGCCGGTGCGGCGAATCTTCTTCTGCAGCAGCAGCACGCCGTAGAGCAGCGCTTCCGCCGTCGGAGGACAGCCAGGCACGTAGATGTCGACCGGAACGACCCGGTCGCAACCACGCACCACCGAATACGAATAGTGATAGTAGCCGCCGCCGTTGGCGCAGGACCCCATCGAGATGACGTAGCGCGGCTCCGGCATCTGGTCGTAGACCTTGCGCAGCGCCGGGGCCATCTTGTTGGTCAGCGTGCCCGCGACGATCATCACGTCCGACTGGCGCGGCGAGGCGCGGGGGGCGAAACCGAAACGCTCGACGTCGTAGCGCGGCATCGACGCCTGCATCATCTCGACGGCGCAACAGGCCAGACCGAAGGTCATCCACATCAGCGAGCCGG
>CALMMQ010000005.1 GCA_937868725.1 uncultured Pleomorphomonas sp. | reverse complement strand
CCGATCAGTCGCCTCAACCTAACCAGAGACAACCTCTTGAGGCTTCACAGCTAGAAGCCGAAGAAGGCCAGCACCAGCGGCACCAGCACGGCGGTCAGGATGCCGTTGAGTCCCATGGCGATGCCGGCGAAGGTGCCGGTCAGCGAGTGCTCCTGAAACGCGCGGGCCGTGCCGACGCCGTGGGCGGCAAGGCCGAGCGAGAAGCCGCGCGCCCGCTTGTCGGTGACGCGCATGGCGTTGAGCAGCGGGCTGGCGATGACGGCGCCGACAATGCCGGTGGCAACGACGATGATGGCGGTGAGCGAGGCGTCACCGCCCGTCGACTGCGAGATGCCCATGGCAACGCCCGAAGTCGTCGACTTGGGCAGCGAGGAGATCAAGACCAGCTTGGGCAGATCGAAGACGTAGGAACAGGCGATCACCGACAGGATGGCGGCGAGCGAGCCGGCGAACAGGGCCGCCGCCATCGGCACCAGCGCCCGGAACACCCGCGCCCGGTTCTGATAGAGTGGCAGCGCCAGCGCGACCGTGGCCGGGCCGAGCAGGAAGTGCACGAACTGGGCGCCGTTGAAGAAGTCGGCGTAGGAGGTGTTGGTGACGACCAGAAGCAGGCCGAGCATCCAGACGGCGTGCAGCACCGGATTGGCCAGAGGATTGCGCCGGCAGAGAATGGAAAAATGGTCGGCCAGCGCGTAGGCGGCCAACGTCAGCGTCAGCCACAGCAACGGGGTGCGGCTGAGATAGACCCAGAGTTCGTAAGGATCGGCGGTCATCGTTCGCCCTCCGCGTTCGGCATCAGGCGATCGACCAGACTGAAGGTCAGTGCCGTCACGGCAATGGCAAAGGCCGTGGTGAAGACGATGATGACGGTGATGCCGAGCCCGTAACGGGCCAGCACGTCGAGCCGCTGCACGACACCGACGCCGGCAGGCACGAACATCAGCGCCATGTGCTGCAACAGCGTCTCGCACGTCTGGTCGAGCTTGCCGCTGGCAAGATCGGCCGGCATGAACGACACACGCTCGCGCACCAACAGGAAGGCGAACAGCAGCAGCATCCCGAGAACGGGAGCAGGCAGCGGCAATCCGGTCATGTGCGCGAAGATCTCGCCCAGCAACTGGCAAAGCAGGATCAACGCCAGACTGATAACCATCTAGACCTCGGCATCGTGTTAAATCGGCGCGCACCCCATAATCCAGCGCGGGCCGGTCGTCCATCGCGAACGCGCCGGATCTGATCTGCGTTTAAGGTCAGCGGCTCAGCCGGCGGCGCGCACCGGCACTTCGGCCACCGGCTCGGCATCGCCCTCGCCCGCCTCGCCGGTCTCGATCAGACCGGGGCGTCCGAATAGGAAACCCTGGGCCTCGTGGCAGCCCTCTTCCTCGAGAATGGCCAATTGACCGAGCGTCTCGACGCCCTCGGCCAGCACCGGCACCGACAGCGATCGGCCGAGCGCCAGCACGGCCTTGACGATGGCCCGCGATTCCGACCGGTCCTCGGCCGCCATCAGGAACGAACGGTCGATCTTGATCTTGTCGAAGGGGAAGGAGTTGAGCGTGTCGAGCGACGAGTAGCCGGTCCCGAAATCGTCGAGCGCCACAGTAACGCCCAGCGCCTTGAGCTGGCGCAAGACGTGCAGGGCGTGGACCTTGTCGGAAATGATGGTCGACTCGGTGATCTCCAGCTCCAGCCGATAGGGTGACAGGCCGGTCTCGACGAGGATGCGACGGACGAGACTGATGATGTTGTCGTTGGCCAGCTGTATCGGCGACAGATTGACGGCGACCCGGCGGTTGTTGCCCCAGGTGACGGCGTCGAGGCAGGCCTGTTTCAGCACCCATTGACCGATGGGAATGATGGCGCCGCATTCCTCGGCCACCGGAATGAACTGCTCGGGCGAGATGGCGCCGCGCTTAGGGTGATTCCAGCGGATCAGCGCCTCGTAGCCGGTGGTCTCCAGCGTGGTGACGCGCTTCTGTACCTGATAGGTCAGATAGAACTGTCCCTTGGCTAGCGCCTCCCACAGGTCGTGTGCCATGGCGCGACGTTCGCGCGCCAGTTCGTCCATGGCCGCTTCATAGAAGCAGATCGACTGAGCCACCGAATGCTTGGCCCGGAACAGCGCCAGTTCGGCGTTGTTGGCGAGGGCTTCGGCGTTGTCGGCGTCGGCCGGGAACACGGCGACACCGATGTTGGCGGTAATCGTGACCTCGCGGGCCTCGCTGCGGATCTGCACCGGGGCGAGGAAGCTTGCGGCCAACCGTTCGATGAACTCCCGCAGGTCGCCGTCATCGCCATAGCGCTTGATGGCCGCGAACTCGTCACCGCCGATCCGGGCGACGAACTCGCCTTCGCGGACGCTGAGGCCCAGACGCTTGCCGATCTCGCCCAGGACGATATCACCGGTGGCATGCCCCTGCTGGTCGTTGATCTCCTTGAACTTGTTGAAGTCCAGCAGGATAACGGCAACGCGCACGTCGTTGCCGCGCGCCCATTCCAGCTCGATGTTCAGCCGGTCGTTGTACTGGACGCGGTTGGGCAGGCCGGTCAGCGTGTCGAAGCGGGCCAGATAGGCGATGCGCTCCTCGTGCTCGCGCCGCAGCGAAATGTCCTCGATGGTGGTGACCCAACCGCCTTCCACCGTGGCGACATGGGTGATCGCCAGGGCGCGAGCGCCGAAGCGCACCTCGAACGAGCAGGCGCCACCGCCGGGGGCACCGGCGCCGATCGGGCCGCCGAACAGTTCGGTCGGATGCTTGCCGGCCTGGAAGTCAGCCAGCCCCAGCGACTGGATGACCAGCGCCTCCAGTTGTTCGGCCGTCAGGCGGTGCTGCAGCTGGCTTTCCGACAGCAGCAACATGTCGAGCAGGCGCTCGTTGAGCAGGACGACACGACGGTTGCTGTCGAACAGGCACAGCCCCTGCATGATCGATCGCAGCGCCAGATCGAGGTTGCCGGTGGCCTGCTCGAGCTTGCCGCGCGCCTGAGCGTTCTGGATTTCCAGCGTCCGCTTGATCTCGATGTTGTTGCGGAAAATGACGAGAGCGTCCGACAGTTCGCCGATTTCGCGCGACCATTCGACAACGGGCTCGATGTCGACGCGCTCGCCGGCGGCCAGCCGCCGCGTCAGCCGGCTCAGTCGTTCGAGCGGACTGACGACCACCCGGCGCATCAGCCAGACGGCCAGCGCCAGCGTCGACAGCACGATCACCGCTTCGAGCGTCACGCGCTCGCGCAGGCGCTGTCGCCACGTGGCGTAGGCGGGGGCCAGATCGACCGCCACCGAATAGACCGCCAGCGCGCCGGCCTCGACCGAAGGCCGGCTCAGCCGCAGCTGATTGTCGGTGATGGTCATGGCGGTATTGCCCTGCAGCGCCTGACGGTCGATTTCATCCTGCGGCGTGCGCTTGATGGTCTCGAGGTCGTCGCTCATCGCCACCGGTTTGGCCACAGCCCAGAGGCGCATGTGCGTCTGGCGCGACATGTATTGCCGCATCACCCGGTCAAGGCTTGGCAAAAAGGAAGCAGACTGATTGTAGGCTGTCGAATTATCGGAGAGGAAGGAAGAAACGACATCGAGAGCGACTTCGCCCCGGCGCGAGGCTTCGTCCTCGACCTGTCGCAGTTGCTTGACGGACTCGGAAATTTCGGCGGCAACCAGCATGTAAATGAGCATGGCGCCGACAATGATCAGAACGACAGCCTGCAAAGAAAGCTGGAACGGCTTGCGCGTTCCTTTGGTCACCCCAGGCCAGCGGGATGCTCGTTCCATGACCATTCTCTGCAAATCTCACCTCACATCAGGAGCCAAAACGCTAACAGTGACTACGTAACAACTTGCTAATCCGGCTTTCTGGTGCATGGTGTTGGTCAACACGACGTTAGCGGCCCGGTCAGTTTCACCTAGTCTCTTGATGGCACCGTTCCATCGAGGCGCCCCAATGCGGCGGCGACCGGCGAAGTCGCTGGTAACGAAATCGGCATGAAGCGATTCTTGACTATGCTGAGTATATATGCATATATTCACATTCAAATATTTTGGGCTGTCCCATGACCTCCACCTCTGAAAATAGCCTCTGTGGCCCCACGTCCGGTTCGGTCGAGGCGATGGAATCGCGCGCCGATGAAGCCGCCCGCCTGCTGTCCGCCTTGGGCCAGACCAAGCGCCTGATGGTCCTGTGCCGCCTCGTCGATCAGGAAATGTCGGTGGGAGCACTGGCCGAATCGGTCGGCCTTGGCCAGTCGGCGCTGTCGCAACATCTGGCCCGCCTGCGCGATCTCGGCATCGTCGCAACCCGCCGTGAAGCCCAGACCATCTACTACCGCCTTGCTTCGGAAAATGCCCGCCGGCTGATCACGCTGCTCTACGAGCTCTACTGCAGCCCGGAAGCGCAAGCCGGCGCCCCATCGCCCACGCCCTGAGGCCGTCCCGCCACCATCGCTGACGATCGACCAGCCCGAGCCTGCCACGCGCGCCCGGCCGGACGCTGTGCTCACGCAGGTCCTTGGTTACGCGCGCCGCGCCGTCTTTGCCGACTGTCAACCCAGCCGCCCATTCGCAGCAACACCGCCGTTGACTTGATGTTTGTGTATTAGTATATGTTCATATATTAACGTCTCAGAACCCGAATGGAGAGTCGTCGTGGCGTTTTTCAGCAAGCCCGCCTATCAAACCCTGTCGCCGCAGCAGATTGCCGCCATGCTGGACGCCGACCAGATTCATCTCGTCGACGTGCGTGAATCCCACGAATGGGCCCAGGGCCACATTCCCGGCGCCATCCACGTGCCGCTGTCCGATCTGGCGTCGCGCTTTTCGAGCGTTCCCAAGGACAAGCCGGTGGTGCTCTATTGTCTGGCTGGTGGCCGTTCCGACCAGGCCGCGCGCTGGTGCACCTCGCATGGCTTTGCCATCGAAGCACACATGGGGGGCGGCATTTCGGCTTGGCGCATGCACGGGCTGCCCGTCGTTACCGACTGACGGACACGGCGGCGACAGAAATCGGCACCGGCTCCGTCAAAGCGGGCAACTTGCCCCTTGTCAGTCCTGAGGCGAGACGCCAATAGTTGCGCGACGCGCCGGACGATGAAACTCCCGTCCGGCCCACCTCAGCGACGATGGAGTCCGTAGATGTTCAGTCTGGCAAAGGTGGCGACGGCCGCCCTGATCCTGCTTTCCGCCGTGTCGAGCTCGGCGCTGGCCGGCGACCTTCCCGACCTCAAGGGCCGCAAGATCGTCGCCGTCACCGAGAACGCCTATGTGCCGCTCAACTTCGCCGATCCGGCCAGCGGCAAGGGTATCGGCTGGGAATACGACGCCTTCAACGAAATCGCCAAGCGCCTCAACGCCAGCGTCGACTGGCAGCTGACCTCGTGGGATGCCATGATCCAGGCGGTGCGCGACGGCCAGTTCGACGTC
Organism: uncultured Pleomorphomonas sp.; assembly: GCA_937868725.1. Classification (GTDB taxonomy): domain Bacteria; phylum Pseudomonadota; class Alphaproteobacteria; order Rhizobiales; family Pleomorphomonadaceae; genus Pleomorphomonas. Next base: position 72,240 of record CALMMQ010000005.1, on the reverse strand, counting down.
GGCATGGACGGCATCACCATCAACGACGACCGCAAGGCCCAGGTCGACTTCTCGGACTCCTACATGGTCTCCGAGCAGTACATGCTGGTGCGAGGCGACGAGAAGCGCTTTACCGACGGCGCCAGCTTCGCCGCGCTGAAAGACGGGTTGGTCGGCGCCCAGGCCGGCACGACCAACTTCTACGTCGCCGTCTATTCCGTGCTCGACGGTGACGAAAAGAACCCGCGCATCAAGCTGTTCGAAACCTTCGGCGCCTCGGTGCAAGCGCTCAAGGCCGGCGACGTCGACACCGTGCTGATGGACAAGACCTCGGCCGATGGCTACATCGGCGCCCAGCCCGGCGCCTTCAAGATCGTCGGCGGTCCGCTCGGCCACGAGGAATTCGGCTTCATCCTCAAGAAGGGCTCGGACCTGACGGCGCCCGTCAACGCCGCCCTCGCCGCGATGAAGGCCGACGGCACCATCGACGCGCTCAACAAGAAGTGGCTCTACGACTACAAGAGCAAGAACTGAGCGTGGCGCTGCTGTCGCGCAACGCCAGCCGCCGCGAACTGCCTTACTGGCTGATCGCGGCGGTGCTTTTGGCCGTGGCCTTCGGGTTGGTGATCTTTTCGAGTGCCGGCTACGCGGTGATCTTCTCCGCCGTCGCCAGCGGCATCGGCGTCACCGTGTTCGTGACGATCATCGCCTACAGCCTTGCCTGCCTGCTCGGCCTCGGCGTTGCCATGGCGCAGCTGTCGCATCATCGGGTGTTGCGGCAGATGGCGATCTTCTACGTCGAGATCATCCGCGGCGTGCCGCTCCTGGTGCTGCTGTTCTACATGGCCTTCGTCGCCGCGCCGGCACTGGTGGCACTCTGGAACATCCTGACCACGCCGCTGCAGAGCCTCGGTCTGGTCGAGCCGGCGCTGGTGCGCGACTTCAGCCTGATGTGGCGCGCCGTGGTGTCGCTGGTCATCGCCTACTCGGCCTTTCTGGCCGAAATCTTCCGGGCCGGCCTGCAATCGGTCGACCACGGCCAGATCGAGGCGGCCAAGGCGCTTGGTCTCAGCCGCTGGCCGGTGTTCCGGCTGATCATCCTGCCGCAGGCCTTCCGCACCGTACTGCCGCCGCTCGGCAACGACTTCGTGTCGATGATCAAGGATTCCTCGCTGGTTTCGGTGCTGGGCGTGCAGGACGTCACGCAGCTCGGCAAGGTTTATTCTTCCGGTACGTTCCTGTTCTTTGAAACCTACAACGTCGTTGCCTATGTCTATCTTCTGATGACGGTATCGCTGTCGCTCGGCGTCCGCTCGCTGGAGCGGCGCCTGCAGCGCTATCGCGAGGAAACCGGTGGCGGGGCCTGATGGCTGCGGGCGCTGATGCCTCGCACCGCGGCGGAGAGACAGCATGATCCGTGGCTTCATCGCCGCTTCCCTAGACGGCTACATCGCCGATCCCCAGGGGTCGGTCACCTTTCTCGCCCCATACGAGGACGAGCCGGCCGGTTACGACAGCTTCATCGCCACGGTCGGCACGCTGGTCATGGGCCGGCGGACCTTCGAAGCCTGCTGCGACTTTGCCGACTGGCCTTATCTCGGCAAGCGTACCCTGGTGGTCAGCTCGACAGCGCCGGCAAGCCTGCCGCCAGAAACGGAAGTGTGGTCGCTCGGCGTGCCAGCTCTCATCTCCCACCTTCGCACCCGCGCCGAGCAGGACGTCTGGGTGGTCGGCGGTGGCCAGCTGCAACGGGCCTTCCTTGACGCTGAGGCGCTCGACCGCCTCGACCTGTTTGTCGTGCCAGTCCTGCTTGGCACCGGCATTCCGCTGTTCCCGTCCTCCGACCACCGGCAGAGCCTGGTCCTCGCCGACCTGACGCGGCACGGCCAGCTCGCCCACATGGTGTTCGAGCGCCCGGCCTGAAAGCCTTGCCGCGCATCCGGGCTTGACCGCGCCGGCCAATCGTCCGAAACGAAGGCGATCGTTTCCGTCGTCTTCCGGACCAGCGCCGTGCCAGTTCGCCCCTCATCCCCTGAGATTCAGCCGCCCAGCGAGGCGGCGATCCGGCATGCCGCCGATATTCTCCGCGCCGGCGGGCTCGTTGCCTTCCCCACCGAGACCGTCTACGGCCTTGGCGCCGATGCCACCAATGGTCCGGCGGTCGCCGCCATCTACGAGACCAAGGGCCGGCCGAGCTTCAACCCGCTCATCGCCCACGTCACCGGCGTCGCCGCCGCCGAGAAGCTGGTGGCGTTCGATCCGCTGTCGCGGCAACTGGCCGAACGCTTCTGGCCGGGTCCGCTGACGCTGGTGTTGCCGCAGGTGGCCGGCTGCCCGGTCAGCTCGCTCGCCACCGCCGGGCTCGACACGCTGGCCGTGCGCGTGCCGGCCAATCCGGTGGCGTTGGCGCTGATCGCCGCCAGCGGCCGGCCGATCGTGGCGCCGAGCGCCAACCGCTCCGGCCACGTCAGCCCGACCACGGCCGCCCACGTCCGCGCCGATCTCGGCGGCCGCGTGCCCTGCATTCTCGATGGCGGCGCCACCGACGTCGGCGTCGAATCGACCATCCTGCAGGTGCGCGACGGCGCCGTGTTCATGCTGCGACCGGGCGGACTGGCGGCCGAAGACATCGAAGCGGCGATCGGCGCGCCGGTCATCCGCTCGGAAGGCGATGCCAGCGCCACGCCGGTGGCGCCGGGCATGCTGGCTTCCCATTACGCTCCCAACGCCCGCGTCCGCCTCAACGCCACCGCCGCCAGAGCCGGCGAAGTGGTGATCGGCTTCGGCAGCCGGCCGATCGACGGCCTTGCCGGCGCCGCCCTCTACCTCGACCTGTCGCCGTCGGGCGATCTGCGCGAGGCGGCAGCCAACCTGTTCGACATGCTGCGGCGCGCCGATGCCGCCGCCCCTTCGGGCATCGCCGTGGTGCCGATTCCCCGACGCGGCCTCGGCGAAGCCATTGCCGACCGGCTGCGGCGAGCGGCGGCGCCACGCCCCCGGGCTTAGCCGAGTCTCTACTTGACGAGCAGCCTCCGGTTACCGGCAATCTCGGCGGGGCGGAAGACGCGCACCCCGTGCGTCCACCGTCGTCGGGGAGACCGGTCGTTGCGCACCCTCTATCTCAGCCATCCGAGCTTTCTCGATCACCTGACGCCAGCCGACCATCCGGAACAGCCGGAACGCGTGCGGGTGATCGAACAACAGTTCGAGCGCTCTGAGTTTCAGAATCTCATCCGCGACGTGGCCCCGCTCGCCAGCGTCGATCAGGTGGCGCGCGCCCATCCGCTCTCCTACGTCGAACACATCCGCCTGCAGGCGCCCGGCGAGGGGCTGCTCAGCCTCGACGGCGACACCGTCATGTCGCCCGGCACCTACACGGCGGCGCTACGGGCCTCGGGGGCGGCCTGCTTCGCCGTCGACGAAGTGATGACGGGGCTGGTCGACAATGCCTTCTGCGCTATCCGGCCGCCCGGCCACCACGCCAAGCCGCGTCTGGCCATGGGCTTCTGCTTCTTCAACCACGCCGCCGTGGCAGCCCGCCACGCTCAAGTCGTGCACGGCGTCGAACGGGTGGCGATCGTCGATTTCGACGTCCATCACGGCAATGGCACGCAGGACATCTTCTATGACGACGCCTCGGTGCTCTACGCCTCGACGCACCAGATGCCGCTGTTTCCGGGCACAGGGGCGCTCGACGAAACGGGCATCGCCAACAACATCTGCAACGCCCCACTCAGCGCCGGCAGCGATGGCGGCGTCTATCGTGAGGCGATGACCTCGCGCATCCTGCCGGCCGTCGACGACTTCGCGCCCGACCTCATCATCGTTTCGGCCGGCTTCGACGCCCATCGGCTCGACCCTATGGGCCAGCTCAACCTGACGGAGGCCGACTTCGTCTGGACGACGCAGCGGCTGATGGAGATCGCCGACCGCCGCTGTGGCAGCCGCCTCGTGTCGCTGCTCGAAGGCGGCTACGATCTGCCGGCGCTGGCCCGTTCGGCCGCCGCCCACGTCTCGACACTGCTCGGCCATTGACGACACCGCCCGTCTGCCACGTCGGCGGGCAATCGCGCCCTAAATTCATTCGCCTGCATGAATTCATGGGCCCGATCGGCTATTGCTGGCGGTCGACCTTGAACTCCCCAAGTCACGCCAGCGTGAATATTGGGCAGTCCGGCTATCATAGCTATCGCTTTTCTGAATGCTCACAAGTAATGCCGCAGGACGATTTGGCGCGACCTTGAGCCGCACTTAAGCGATTAACCCGCTCTTTGGCAGCACCTCCAGCTTGAGTTAACGCATTCTTAATGTATACTTTTGCACACATGAGAGGCGACGGAGCGAAAATACGTATATCTCCGGCCTACGATGGATGCCTTAGTATCGCATACTTATGGTGAATTTGGCACACCGCCGATCTAAATCGATCGAAATCTCATTTTTACTCTCGCCACCCCACTTCACCGCCCTTGTTTCGCCGCGATGTCAAGATTATGTCTAAGCTGATCATTAGTTGGCCGCTCCAACTGGTGGTCACACAGGAAATCCCAAGCTCAACGACATATCCGGCAAAGCCGGGCAGGACGGTAACTCCATGGTTAAGCAGGCTGATTCCCAAACGATGGGTGAGATTCAGCAGGGCAGCGATATCGAGCTCGATCGCCAGTATCACGAGATCGGCATCCCGGCTCTCTACGCCGCCACGCACTGCACTCGCTCCCAGGTGCAGCAGAAGGACTACACGACGCAGCAGCAGACTGCGCCCATGTTCTCCTACGAGGACTGATATCCGTCCCGCAGGGCGACGCACGTCGGCACCGCGCGGGGGTATCCGTGAATGCCACTGATCCCGGTGGACATTCGCATGTGAAGCGGAACAAGCTCCGACGGCCTTGGCGCAAGCCAGCGAGCCGCCAGAGCGGTCATGGGAAACGGGGCTTCTGGCCCGATCCTTTGCCTGCCGGTGCCCAGGTGGCACGGAGGCGTGCTTTCTTCCTCAAAGCTGCCGAGCTGATGCGACGCCCGCCTGTCGCCGGCCTTGGCCTGTCGAAAGCGATGAACCGCCCCATCCCGCCGACGAATGGCCCGGCTCCAGGGCTGTGATTCCAGGTAATCGCACCGCGAGCGGCGTTGCCAGGCGAGATCGAAGACGACAATAGGCAGCATGACGCAACCTTTCGACGTTGCATCGATCGCTGGTTCATACTGCAAATAGCGCTGATCGACTGCTGATTTCGTCGTATTGCTCGCCGGCCCAGACATTTGGCAAGCTCTCGTCGTTCCTCGCATTTTGATTGGATTTCTGCGACCGCCATCGGCTAAGGTGGCTGACACGTTTGGTGCCTGCGCTGGGCGTGGTACCGGAGGATGGGTATGCTGGAGGGAAGCGATCGCAGAGCGCTTGCGCGAGGCCGACGCATCGTCTCGGATGGCGGACTGCTGCCCGAGGGGCTGTCTGGTCCCATTCTTCGATCCTGGCAACGGTGCATCGATCGCGGGCTCGATCTGTTCGGCCGTCCAACGGCGGAACCGCTGACGGCGCGCGAACTGTCGCGCGTGATCGAACGCAACGAACGCCTGCGCGCCGCCGCCCGGCCCGAACTCGAAGCCTTGCGCGGCGACGCCGAATCCACCGGCTGCATCGCCATCCTGACCGACGCCAACGGCGTCATCCTCGACGCCGTCGGTGATTCCTCATTTGCCGATCGCGCTGCCTGCGTGGCGTTGATGCCGGGCGTCGGCTGGGCCGAGCAGATCAGCGGCACCAATGCCATCGGAACGGCGCTGGTCGAAGGGGCGGCCGTGGCCGTTCAGGGCCACGAGCACTTCTTCGAGCCGCACCGCATTCTCGATTGCTCGGCCTCACCCATCCGTTCGCCTACCGGCGATCTGATGGGCGTCCTCGACATCTCCGGCAACGCCGACATCCATCACCTGCACGCCCTCAGCCTGGTGCGGCTCTCCGTCGACCAGATCGAGCGCCGTTTCTTCAACGAAGGCGCCTTCGATCAGTACGATCTGGTGCGCGTCCATCCCGACCGGGCCCTGATTGGCACGGCGCGCGAGGGCATTCTGGTATTCGAGGGTAGCAAGCTCGTCGCCGCCAACCGCCATGGCCTGTCGCTGTTCAGCCTCGACTGGAGCGATCTCAAGTTCGCCGAGGCGGATCAGCTGTTCTCCAACAGCCTGTCGATGCTGGCCGACCGCGGCCACATCCGCAAAACCGACGGCACCATGCTGTTCGGCGCGCTCGAGATGCGCAGCCGCCGGCCGATGCATCAGGTGGCGCTGCCCCAGCCCGCTGACGAAGGCGACGACGACGATCCGGTGTTCGACGTCAACACCCAGGCCTCGCTCAAGCGGGCGGTGCGCCTGCTCGCTTCCGACATTCCCGTGCTGGTGCAGGGCGAAACCGGCGTCGGCAAGGAAGTGTTCGCCCGCGCCGCCCACGACAGCGGCAATCGCAAGACCGGCCCCTTCATCACCGTCGAGTGCGCCGCGGCAACCGAAGCGACGCTGGAGCGCGAGCTGTTCGGCGTCGAGGGCAGTGACGGCACGCCCATCAGCCGGGGCCACATCTCTGCCGCCGACGGCGGCACGCTGTTCCTCGACGAGATCGGCGACATGCCGCTGCCGCTGCAGGCGCAGTTCCTGCGGGTGCTCGAGGAGCGCATGGTGACGCCAGTGGGGGGGCGCCGGCCGCGCACCGTCGACTTCAATCTCATCTGTTCGAGCCGCCGCGATCTGCCGCGCGCCGTCGAGCGCGGCGAGTTCCGCTCCGACCTCTATTTCTGGATCGCCCAGTATTCGGTGGCGCTGCCGGCCCTGCGCCGGCTCGACGACCTTGCCGCCGTCATCGAAAAGCTGTTCGCCCGCCTGGGCGCCGCCTCGCAGCGCACGACGCTTGCCCCCGACACGCTGGAGAAGCTCGCCGCCTTCCATTGGCCCGGGAACTTCCGTCAGTTGACCGGCACGCTCAAGGCGCTGGTCGCCCTCACCGATCCCGGCGAGCGCGTCCGCCTCGATGCCCTGCCGGCCTATCTCATCGATCCGCCCAAAGCCGACGCCGCCGCGCCGACGACCGCTTCGTCGACGGCCATCGAGACCGGCGGCACGGCACTGGTCGATGTCGAACTCAAGGCGATGCAGGCGGCGGTCGAAGCGGCTGGCGGCAACATTTCTCTGGCCGCCAAGCGCCTCAACATCCACCGCTCGACGCTGTATCGCCGACTGTTCGCGCGCGGCGAGGAACGCAAGTCGTCGAGCGCTCAACCCTGACCATCAGGCGTCGGCAGGCAATCGCGCCATCGTCGCGTCCTCGGCCACCTGGCGCAGCCGGGCGAGGCTCGGCACGACAATGTGGTCTTGACGCTGGAAGGCGATCAGACCGAGGCGGCGCAGATGACCGAGATTGCGGCTGACGGTCTCCAGCACCAGCCCCAGCCGATCGGCGAGGTCGCTGCGTGTCAGCGGCAGGTGGAAGTCCACCGGGCCATCATCGCCGCGGTTGGGGAACAGCACATCGGCCAACTCGACAATGCCGGTGGCCACCCGTTCCAGCGCCGTCTTGCGACCGAGCAGCACGGCGTGATCCAGCGACCGGTCGAGGGCGGCGCGCAGTTCCTGATTGATGCGGGCGTCCGAGTGATCGACCCGGCCGAGACTGACGCTGATCAGGCTTTCGGTCAGCGTTTCGGCGGTGCAGATTGCCTGCTCCGACAGGGCATGGCCGCAGAGATGACCGGCGGCGACGATGTCGACGATCTGGCGGCGATCTTCGGACAGGCGGCGCGACAGCATGATCGCCCCCTCGATAACCTCGAAGGTCGAGGTCAGCACCTCGCCTTCGACGTACAGACGGCTACGGACGGGCAGGCGGACGACGAGCCCCGTGCGGCGGGGCAGAGACGCGCCGGCGGCCTTGGGCTGCGATGGCGGCCAGACGCCGGCAACGGCGCCTCCGGCGCCCGGCAGCGCAAACGGCGTCGAATGGACATTCGACATGGTAGCAATTCCTGAATGAAGGGGCGGCGCGGCAGCACGCCCCTTGGCCAACGGACAACGCGGGAACAGCCTTCGCCTCCCCGCGTCCGTGGATCGATGCGGCGTCAGCGACGCCGGCGGAGAGCTCCGCCCTCAGGGCTTCGGCATACCCGGCATGGCCGACATGTCGTGGTCGCCCTCGGGGGCGGCGCCGGCGTGTCCGGGGGCCGAAGCTCCCTTGGCTTCCACCTTCCACTCGACGGCCAGCGTGCCGGCCTTGGCGAAGACCAGCGTCCCCTTGACCTTGCTGCCCTCGGCCAGCGGCTGCTGCAGCTGCTGGAACATGACGTGGAACGAGCCCGGCTTCAGCGTGACGGTGGCGCCGGCCGGAATCTCCAGGCCGTCGACCAGCTGTCGCATCTTCATCGTCTCGCCTTCCATGGCCATCTCGTGGATTTCCACCTTGGCGGCGAACTCGGCCGTGCCACCGACAAGGCGGTCAGCCGTGGTGCCATTGTTGTGGATGACGAGAAAGCCGCCGCCGGCCTCAGCGCCGGGCGCCGTGGCGCGCGTCCACGGATGTTCGATGACGAGATCGCCGATCTTGTAGCCGTGGGCCTCAACGGGCGCGGCGATCAGCAGCATGAGGAAGGTCGCAAGAACGAACGGCAGCTGGAAGCCGCGGCGAAGGGCGGAATGCAGGCGGAAAGTGGCGGGCATGAAGCACCCATGTCGAAGGAAGGCGGACGCACCGGAGGATCCCGGACGAACTCGGTCGCCCCACTCCGACAAGGCGCGCTTGGCACCGGACGATCGGCAGACGGGGCGGCTGGACAGGCGTTCAGACTTCTGCGACGGGTGGGCTGCGCGGCGATGGCGGCCAGCCGCTGCCGGGCTCGACGACCAGCTGTTCGGGAATAGGGCTCCCGTTGGCGGCGATGAAGAACGCCAGCTGCACCGGTTCCGGCGACAGCACCGGTCCAGGCAGCGCCGCCGAAGCCATGATGCGGCAGCAGGCGAGACAATCATGGCCAAGACCGGCGGCGCCGTTCTTGCCGGCCGGCGTCGGGTCGGGCGTGGTGACGCAGATCGACACCGTCTGACCGTTGGCGGCGGCCACAGCGGCCGACAACGGGAACAGCGCCTGCAGGACGAGGGCGTAGACAGCCAGAGCGGTCAGCACCGCCCGCAAGGCCATTCCCGTCGTCGTCACTTGAATGCGTCGCATAAGCACCCCTCGTTCAAACACTTAGCATATTGTCCGGAGGATGCAAAGCGGCCGGTGGTACCGTTCCTCCCGGGGCAGCGGCGCAAACTGTCGGCAAGTGGTATCCGCCAACCGGCGGGTATTCTCCTGACGCTCAAGCTCTGTCATAAGGGTGTCGATAGCCGCGTCCGGTCCTTGTGGGGGATTGACCGACGGCGTATTCGATCGTCCAGACGGGGCGGTCCGCCGGGCCAGGCGGCCCGACGGCGGTTCCCGTCCGTCGTCTCAGTCAGTGCAGCCGGCAAGCCGGCGGCGGCAAGTTGGACCTTGGCTCATGCTGAACGCCTTCCACTCCCTCGGTGACCGCCTAGAATACCTGCCCGACTGCCAGACCGACGACTGCGATGCCGCCGCGCTCTGGATCGACCTGATGACACCGACGCGGGCCGAAGAGCTGCACGTCGAGCAGGTCATCGGCGCCGAGCTGCCGACACGGGCCGAGATGGAAGAAATCGAACCGTCGAGCCGGCTGTCGGCGGCCAACGACGTGCTCTATCTGACGGCCGCCCTGCCCTGTCGGGCCGGCGGCAACGATCCGGCCATCACCGTTGTCACCTTCGTGCTCACCGAAGCGCATCTGGTCACCGTCCGCTACGACGAGCCGGGCACCATTCCGCTGGCGATCAAGAACGTGACAACGCCGGGAGCCAACGTCACCTCCTCGCACGGCGCCCTGCTGACCATCCTCGAAGCGGCCATCGACCGGCTCGCCGACGTCATCGAGCAGTCGGGCGCCCGCATCGAGACGATCTCGCGCATGGTGTTCGAGGATGAAAGCCGCGGCAGCCAGAGCCCGACCTACAAGAACTCGCTGCGGCGCATCGGCCGGGAAGGTGTGCGCCTCGGCCACTTCCAGGAAAGCCTGATCAGCCTGTCGCGTCTGCTGCTGTTCCTGACGGCCAAAATGGACGGGCCGCGCTACGACAAGGACGACGTCGCCCGCCTGAAGCCGATGAAAAGCGACGTCCAGGCCCTTGCCGACCATTGTCGCGGTCAGGAAGAACGCATCACCTTCCTGCTCGACGCCACGCTCGGGCTGATCTCGATCCAGCAGAACGACACCATCAAGATCTTCTCGGTTCTGGCGGTGATCTTCATGCCGCCCACGCTGGTGGCGAGCTTTTACGGCATGAACTTCCACTACATGCCGGAACTGGCCTGGGATTACGGCTACGCCTGGGGCATCGCCGTCATGATCCTGTCAGCGCTTGGCACCTATGGCTTCTTCCGCTGGAAGAAGTGGCTCTGACCGCCGCGCTCAAATCACCGCCGGGCAGTCGGGCGCGGCCCCACCGTCGTTCGTCGCATCGGCGTTCTCGACGCGATTGCGCCCCTTGGACTTGGCGCAGTAGAGGGCTTCGTCGGCCCGCGTCAGTGCCGCCGGCACCTCGTCATCGCGATTGATGATGGCAAAGCCCATGGAAATGGTGACCACCGCATAGGGCGAGCCGGCGTGGGTGATGCCGAGCGCTTCGATGGCGCAGCGCAGGTTCTCTAGGTGGACCGCCAGCTTGCCGGCGTCGGTCTCGGTCAACACCAGCATGAACTCTTCGCCACCATAGCGGGCGGCGATCTCGTCCGGCCGGCGGGCGAAGCGTTCCAACGTCTTACCCACCGACTTCAGCACCTGATCGCCGACGCTGTGGCCATAGGAATCGTTGAAGCGCTTGAAGTGGTCGATGTCGATCATCACCAGCGAGAAGCCGGTGCCGAAACGCTGTAGCCGGCGGGCGCTGTTGTCGAGATGCACATCGAGGGCGCGGCGGTTGGGAATGTCGGTGAGCACGTCGGTCAGAACGGCGCTTTCCAGCCGGTCGACCATCATGTTGATGGAGCGCGACAGCACGGTCAGTTCGGGCAAGGGCGACGTCAGCTTGACGCGGCAGTGCTGGTCGCCGGTGGAAATGCGGTGGGCGACGACGATGACGTGCCTGAGGCCGCGCAGGATCAGCCAGTCGAGCGCCAGCATCAGGAGGGCGGCGATCAGCACCGTCTCGATTCCGACCAGAACGATGCCCGAGAGCATGTCGCGATCGGCCTTGGCATAGATGGCGCTGACCGGCGTCTCGAAGATCAGCCGGCCCTGGATGCCTCCCACCATGGCCACCGCGAACAGGGACTTGTCGGCGCCCGGCGGATGCAGAATGCCGGAGTCGCTATTGATGGCCAGCGCGATGACGTCGGAGCGGATCGGCGGCGCATTTTCATCGTACGTCACGCTGTCGAGCACCTGGCCGTCCTTGTCAACCAGTACGGCCTGGGTCAGCGGCACGTCGACTTGCTCGAAGGTGGCCCGCTTGAGGGCAGCGAGGTTGAGAGAGACGGTAACGACATAGCTGATGGCGCCCCGCTCCCACACGGCACGGGCCGACTGCAGCAGAACACGGTTGGTTATCCGGCTGGTAAGGAGGTCAGACCAGACCACCATCGGAGAACTGAGGGCGCGCTGGAAATAGTCGCGGTCGGCAAACGATACGCCAAGGGCCTTGGGATCGCTGGAGCAGAAGGCGACGCCGTTTGGATAAAGCAGCGAAATGCGTTCAGCCTTGTCATAGATGGCGAGAACGTCCTGAACCTTCTGCTGGCAATCCTCGGGGGTGAACTTCGGGCTGGTGCTGATCAGGGCGATGGTCGACGACAGGCGTTCCAGTTCGCGACGGGCATCGTTGAACATGCCCTCGATGCGCTTCAGCGACGCCATCATCGTGCGTTCGACCGATTCCAGCGCCATGTCGGTGTTGTGACGGGCCATCAGCACCTGGCTGACAGAAAACGGTGCCAGGCTCGCCAAAATGGCGACCAGCACGATCAGCCGGATCCGCACTATGGACTTGAGATCAGCCATCAATTCGTCTCTTGCAGCCAACAGTAATACGCATCGCGAAAATTCAACAAAGCAACCAAAATCGTGAGCCGAATCTTGCCAGTCAGTTGTCTATATGAGGTAAACAACAGCCGGTCGTTGATTAAGTCACAGGCCTTTCCCGGCATCCTGCCGCAAGCGCCAGCAAATGGACCAGCTGACGGTGCCGGCCTGGTTTATGACTTGCGACCGGATTGAATAAACTTAATTAATTCGCGTCTGTTTGCTAAACATGGAATCCAGACAGCAAGGCAAACGCCCGGCCTTGCGACCGGGCGCTCCAGGATCAGCCGTGCCTTGCCCTCAGACGATCTTCAGGCGGTATTTGGCGAAGCCTTCGCCGGCATCGCCCGCCTTCTCGACACTGACGCCCGCCGGAACGGTTTCCAGCGTCGCGGCCGGCGAGTCGGGGAAGGTCAGGTTGACCGTGGCCGGCAGCTTGGCGATCGACCAGTTGCCATCGGCGGTCGGATTGATGGTCTTGTTCTTGATGATGTAGCGCACGATGACGTCGCGGTTGGTATCCGGTCCCTGGAAGACCACCGTCGTACCGTCGGCACCGGCGAAGTGGCCACCGCCGCCGGCACGGTAATTGTTGGTGACGACCAGAAATTCCTGTTTTGGATCAACGGCCTTCCCCTGCCAGGCCAGATCGGTGATGCGGTTGGCGTCGGCGCGGGCCAGCTTGCCGTCCTTGTCGAACCGCGCCGGCTGGGTGACATCGATGCGATAGGTGACGCCGTCGATGACGTCGAAATTGTAGGCCGGGAAGGTCGGATCGATGAGCGCCTGCTCGTCGGTCTTGGCCGGATCGATGGTGTTGAAGATACCGGCCGAGCGCTCAAGCCAGTCCTTGAGCTCAGCGCCGGTGATCTTCACGATGCGGATGGTGTTGGGATAGAGGTAGATGTCTGCGACGTTCTTGATGGCGATCGGGCCCTTGGGCACGAAAGTGTAGTAGTCCGGGCCGCCACGACCACCGGACTTGAAAGGCGCCGCCGCCGACAACAGCGGCAGGTCGGGCAATCCGGCCGCCTTGGCCTGCTCGGCGCCGTACCAGAGCTGGGCCTGCGAGACGATCTGCACCGAGGGATCGTCGGCCACCAGCGCCCAGAACGAAGAGATCGGCGCCGTCGTCTCACCGACGGGACGACGGACGTAATCGAGCGTCGCCTTGTGGGCGGTCTCGACGGCGGCGAGCACGCTCGGCACGGCGTCGACCTTGGAGACGATCTTCTTGTCGGGCGCACGCTCGTAGATCGGCCGCGCCTCGACCTTGAAAGCGGCGACCTTCCAGGCCTCGCCATCCTTGACGAGGTCGAGATCGATGAGGCCGAGATGGCTGCCCCAGAAGCCGGGCATCACCGTCGGCACGCCGTGGAGCGTGCCCTTGTCGAGGTCGGCGCCGTCGATACCGGCGAAATCCTTGCTCGGGAAGACGAGATGCTGGTGACCGGTGAAGATGGCGTCGATGCCCGGCACCTTGGCCAGGTACAGCGCCGCATTTTCCTCGCCGCCCACGCGCTCGCCGCCGGCGATGCCGGAATGACAGAGGGCCACCACCACGTCGGCCTTGGCGCGCAGCTCGGGCAGATGCTTCTCGGCCGCCTCGACGATGTCGACCGTCGTCACCTTGCCGACGAGATTGTCCTTGTCCCACTGGACGATCTGCGGCGGCAGGAAGCCGATGACGCCGACGCGCAGCGTATGTTCGGCGCCGCTCTCGTCGACCACCTGCTGCTCGAAGACGCGGGTCGGCGGCACCAGCGGCTCGCCATCGGCCTTGACGACGTTGGCGCAGACCGCCGGGAAGTTGGCGCCGGCCCGCGCCTTGCCGAGGAAGTCGAGACCGTAGTTGAACTCGTGATTGCCGAGCACGCCGCAGAGATAGTTCATGCCGTTCATGGCGGCGATGATCGGGTGGACGTCGCCGTCCTTCAGCCCCTTCTCATAGGCGATATAGTCGCCAAGCGGGCTGCCCTGGATGAGGTCGCCGTTGTCGAACAGCAGAGCGTTCTTCACCTCGCCACGGGCGGCGGCGGCGAGACCCGCCGTCTTGGACAGGCCAACGGTGTCGTCGGGCTTGTCGCGGTAATAATCGTAAGGGTAGATGTTGACGTGCAGATCGGTCGTCGCCATCAGGCGCAATCGGACGGTCGGTCCGGCGGCCAGAACCAGCCCGGGCGAGAACACCATCAGGGCGGTGGCGGCGGCGGTGGCGCGCAGCAAGGCGCGCCGGTTCAAGGCGATCACTGACATCGGCAAACTCCCTCCGAGACTCTCGGACCGACGATATTCAAGCCCTTTTGCAGGGACATGACAATCGTCAGCTGGCAGTTTGGCTTAGCCTTTCGGCAACCATCGGTCGATTTTCCAGCGCCTAGGTCGCGCCAGGGCCGATCTAGCGCACTGACGCCTGCATTCGGTCCACGCTATGGACAACCCGCAGCGAATGAAGGCGTCGAAAAGTGCACTAGCAACATATTGAATCTAGCGCAGTTTACGACACTGACACTTGATCGGTCGCTTGCCATTAACGTGAATCAAGTGTCGGGGTCACTGCACTAGCGGCCGGTGCGCAGCGCTTCGAGCCGGCTGAGTTGCCGGCCATCGGCGTCGAAGTTCTGCGGCGCCAGCCAGGCCTCGAAGGCGGCCTTTATCGCCGGCCACTCGCGGTCGAGCATCGAGAACCAGGCGGTATCGCGGTTGCGACCCTTGACGATGGTGGCCTGCCGGAACGTGCCTTCGTAGGTGAAGCCGAGCCGGCGCGCCGCCTGCATCGACGGTTCGTTGAGGTCGTTGCACTTCCATTCGTAGCGGCGGTAGCCGAGCTCGTCGAAGGCGCGCCGAGCCATCAGATAGTGCGCTTCCGTGGAGATGACCGACTTCTGCATCAGTGGCGACCAGGTCACCCAGCCGACCTCGACGACGCCGGCGTTGGCGTCGATGCGCAGGTACGAGACCAGACCGACCGGCTGGCCGCTGACGTGATCGATGACGGCGAAGAACAGCGGATCCTGCGACGGCACGATGCTGGCGATCCAGGCTTCCATCTCGGTCTGGGCGGCGAACGGGCCGACGGAGAGGTAGGTCCAGACGCGGCCGGCCGTGTCGTGGCGGAAGGCTTCGAACAGGCCTGGGGCATGGTGGCGGTCGAGCGGCACCAGCGAACAGTAATGGCCGATCATCGGCTCGCGGGGCGGGCGCGGGCGCGGCGTCCAGCCGGCGACCAGCGGACCCAGCGGATCGCCGTTCACGTCGTTTTCAACCTCAGTCATGGCTTGGCGACCCCTATGATCGTCGGCAACACTTCTGTCTTGCCGAGCGCCTCCAGCACCTTGGCAACAATGCCGCGCGCGTCCAGTCCGGCCCGCGCATACATGACGTCCGGCTTGTCCTGATCGAGGAACGCGTCGGGCAGCGTCAGCGAACGAAAACGGAAGCCGCGATCGAAGCGGCCGGCGGCCACCAGCGCCTCGGCCACGTGACTGCCGAAGCCGCCGATCGAGCCTTCCTCGACGGTGACCAGCACCTCGTGGCTGGCGGCGAGACGGCGAACGAGATCGACGTCGAGCGGGCGGGCAAAGCGGGCGTCGGCCACCGTGGTCGGCAGGCCGTAGGTCTCGAGTTCGTCGGCGGCGCGCAGGGCCTCCGCAAGGCGCGTGCCCAGCGTCAGGATGGCTACCTTGCCGCCTTCGCGCACGATGCGGCCCTTGCCGATCTCCAGGATGGAACCGGCCTTGGGCAGATCGACGCCGACGCCCTCGCCGCGCGGGTAGCGGAAGGCGATCGGTCCATCCTGATAGGCAGCGGCGGTGGCCACCATGTGCTTGAGTTCGGCCTCGTCGCTGGCAGCCATCACCACCATGTTGGGCAGGCAGGACAGGAAGGCGATGTCGTAGGCGCCGGCGTGCGTCGCGCCATCGGCGCCGACCAGGCCGGCCCGATCGATGGGGAAGCGCACCGGCAACCCCTGCAGTGCCACGTCGTGGATGACCTGATCGTAGGCGCGTTGCAGGAAGGTCGAGTAGATGGCGCAGAACGGCTTCAGTCCCTCGCAGGCCATGCCGGCGGCGAAGGTGACGGCGTGCTGTTCGGCAATGCCGACGTCGTAGAGGCGTTCGGGGAAGGTTTCGCCGAACAGGTCGAGGCCGGTGCCGGCCGGCATGGCGGCGGTCACCGCCACGATATCGGCGTCACGGTGCGCTTCCTCGACCAGCGTTTCGGCGAAAACGCGGGTGTAGCTCGGCGCATTGGCCTTGGGCTTCACCTGGGCGCCGGTAATGACGTCGAAACGGCCGACGCCGTGGAACTTGTCGGCCGCCGCCTCGGCGGGCGGATAGCCCTTGCCCTTCTTGGTGACGACGTGCAGCAGGATCGGCCCTTCCTGCGAATCGCGGATGTTGCGCAGAATCGGCAGCAGGTGGCTGAGGTTGTGACCGTCGACCGGGCCGACGTAATAGAAGCCCAACTCCTCGAACAGCGTGCCGCCGGTCCAGAAACCGCGAGCGTATTCCTCGGCCCGCGCCGCCTTCTGGAACAGGCTTTTGGGCAGGCTTTTGGCCAGCTGCTTCATGCCCTCGCGAATGGACCGGTAGGTCGGGCCGGAGACGAGACGGGCGAGGTAGGCGCTCATCGCCCCGGTCGGCGGGGCGATCGACATGTCGTTGTCGTTGAGGATGACGATCAGTCGGCAGTCCATGGCGCCGGCGTTGTTCATCGCCTCGTAGGCCATGCCGGCCGACATGGCGCCATCGCCGATCACCGCCACGACGTGGTTGTCGCCACCATTGTGGTCGCGGGCCACCGCCATGCCAAGACCGGCGGAAATGGAGGTGGACGAATGGCCGGCCCCAAAGGGATCGAACGGGCTCTCGGCGCGCTTGGTGAAGCCGGACAGGCCGCCACCCTGACGCAGCGTGCGGATCTGGTCGCGCCGGCCGGTGAGAATCTTGTGGGGGTAGGCCTGATGGCCGACATCCCAGATCACCTTGTCCATCGGCGTGTCGAAGACGGCATGCAGCGCGATCGTCAGTTCGACGACGCCGAGACCGGCGCCGAGATGACCGCCAGTCATCGACACGGCATCGATCATTTCGGCCCGAACTTCTTCGGCCAGCTGTTCGAGCTCGGCAACGCTCAGCGTCTTCAGGTTCGCGGGCGAAGAAATCTTGTCGAGGAGCGGGGTGGATGGGCGTGTCAACGCAAAACGGTCCTTGGTGGGTTCGTCTGTCCTATCAGGTGATGCGCGTATCTTCAATTCCGACACGACCGGTCAAAGGACAAACCGGCGGGTGAGGCGCCGCCGGTCGGCCGATGCCGTCGACCCAGGTCAAGCGCACCTGCGGCACGACGCGGCGAGCCGAGGTCACTCGCCGTCGAGCGGCACCACGCTGTCCGCCTTGCCGTCGGTGGCGACGCGAATCTTCTCGACCTTGGCTTCGGCAGCCTTCAGCAGCCCGTCGCAATGGCGGCGCAGGGCGTCGCCGCGCTCGTAGATGGCGATGCTTTCCTCGAGCGGCACCGAGCCCTGCTCGAGCCGCCCGACGATGCCTTCGAGTTCCTTGAGAGCCTGTTCGAAGCTCAGTGCCTTGACGTCGGCGTTGGTGGCCATGGTCGTTGTTCCCTGATTACGGATAGAGGCGCGTGCGGGTCCAGCCGCCCTTGCCGTCCGGCTCGAAGACGATGCGGTCGTGCAGGCGGAACAGGCCGTCGCGCCAGAACTCGATCGACTGCGGCGCCACGCGCAGGCCCGACCAGTGATCGGGGCGCGGAATGGCGCCGATGCCGAACTTGAGGCCGTACTCGGCCACCGCCTTCTCGAGAGCGAAGCGGCTTTCGAGCGGTCGCGACTGGCGCGACGCCCAGGCGCCGATACGGCTGCCGCGATCACGGCTGGCGTAGTAGGTATCGGCCTCCTCGCGCGACACCTCGCTCACCGTGCCACGGATGCGGATCTGCCGCTTGAGGCTCTTCCAGTGGAACAGCAGCGCCGCCTTGCCGGAGGCAAGAATCTCGCAGCCCTTGGCGCTCTCGAAGTTGGTGTAGAAGACGAAGCCGCGCGGATCGTAGGCCTTGAGCAGCACCATGCGGACGTTGGGCAGGCCCGAGGCATCGACGGTGGCCACGGCCATGGCGTTGGGATCGTTGGGCTCCTTGGCCTCGGCTTCCTTCAGCCACTTGGCGAACAGCTGGTAGGGCTCGGAGGCCTCGGTGAAGTCTGGTTCGGTCGCCGACATTTGTGCTCTATCTTCCCCCCACGACATGCCCAGCCGGCATAGCGCGTCGGACCGGCCTCGGACAACCTCAATCTCGCCCGCGATCATCCGGCCCGGTGTTTTGTTTGGCCAGAATCGTCATCGTCGTATAATGGCACATCTGGAACGGATCGTGATCACACACTACATCCTTGGCGAAACCATGAAAGCCGCTTCCGGCTTTCCAAACACGTAAATGAGGCTTGAACATGCGCGACCCGTATGACGTCCTGGGCGTATCCAGGACCGCCGACGAGGCGGCCATCAAGAAGGCCTACCGCAAACTCGCCAAGCAATTTCATCCCGACACCAACAGCGATCCGCGCGCCAAGGAGAAGTTCGCAGAAGTCAATTCCGCCTACGAGATCGTCGGCGACAAGACCAAGCGCCATCAGTTCGACGCCGGCGAGATCGGCGCCGACGGCAAGCCGCGCTTCACCGGCTTCGAAGGCATGGGAGGCGGCTTCGGCGGCGGTCAGGGCGGCTTCCGCCAGGCTGGCGGCCATGGTGCCGACGACATCCTGCGCGACATCTTCGGCGATGCCTTCTCGTCGTTCTCCAGCGCCGGAGCCAGCGGTGGCCGTGGCCGGGGCCGGCGGGCCTCGGCGTCCGGCTTCGACGGCTTCGGTGCCGCCGCTGCCGCCATCAAGGGACCGGACGTCATGCTGTCGGTGAAGGTCCGGCTCGAAGACGTCGTCGGCTCGGGCAAGGTGCGCGTCACGCTGCCGTCGGGCAAGGCGGTGGACGCCCGCATTCCCGACGGGTTCGAGCAGGGCCAGCAGCTGCGTCTGAAGGGCCTGGGCGGCGAAGGCACGCCAGCGGGCGATGCCATTCTGATCCTCACCTACGAGCCGCACACCCTGTTCCGGCCGGAGGGTCACCATCTGCGCATCGATCTGCCGATCACCCTCGACGAGGCGGTGCTGGGCGGCAAGGTGCGGGTACCGACGCTTGAAGGCGCCGTCGAGATGACACTGCCGGCCGGCATCACCGGCGCGCGCTCCTTCCGCCTGCGCGGCAAGGGGCTGCCGGACAAGCACGGCCATCGCGGCGACATCCTGGTCAGCCCACGCATTGTGCTGCCGGACGGCGAGGATGCCGGCCTCGAACAGTTGATGAAGCGCTGGCGCGAGATGAAGCCCTATTCGGTGCGTGGCGCGGAATTCGAGGCATGAACCGGCTGCCGCCCTTGCCGCTTCCCCGCGCCCGCGGCGCCGGCAAGGCGCGGTTCTTCGCCGCCGTCGGCCTGATGGTGGCACTGGTCGCCTTTCTGGCCCGCCGCTTCGATCTCGTCGACACCGGCACGCTGGTCGTGTCGGTGGCGCTTGCCGTTCTTTGCGCGCTGGTGGCCCTGCTCTGCGTCGGCCTCACCATCGCCGACATCTGGCGCGAGGGGCGGCGGAGCTCCGGCACGCTCATCGGTACGCTGTTCCTGGTGCTGCTGACGCTGGCGCCGCCGCTCGCGGCCATCGCCGCTTCAGCCTACTTCCCGGCCCTTGACGACGTTTCGACCGACCGGACGGTGCCGCCCGAGTTGCCGCCGGTCATTGCCCCGCGGGCTGTGCCGGGCGAAATGCTGGCGCCGGCCGATCAGCGTGCCGCGCTCCAGACCGAGAGCTATCCCGACATCGTGCCGCAGCTCATAGACGTGCCGGTGGTCGAGGCCTACGCGCTCGCCCGGACGGCGGCCGGCGAACTCGGCTGGAAGACGGTGGGGCACTTCGAACCGGCGTCGGAAACCGCGTCCGGCCATCTGACCCTTGCCGGCCATTCGGCGATCATGGGCACGCCACTCGTCATCGCCATCCGCGTCCAGCCCGGTGGCGACGGCACGCGCCTCGACATTCGCTCGGCCAGCCGCGACGGCCTGCCTGACCTCGGCGAGAACGCCCGCGCCATCCGTGCCTTTCTGGGCACGTTCCGCGACGTCGAGAAGCGACCGGCCAGCGGCTGAGCCGCCCGATCGGGCGATGCTGTCTTGCAACGATTCAAAAAATCCGTCGGCAAGCTCGATCAACTCTCCACCGCCATATTGCCGGCATGAACGGGCGCCAGTATTGTCCGCGCTCCCCTTACGGATCGTGCTGACTTGACCAAGACCCTTGCGCCCCTGGCATCCCTGCTGCTCGGTATCTCCTTTCTCCTGAGCGGTAACTCGCTGCTCGGCACCGTGCTGCCGCTGCGCGGGCTGAGCGAGCACTTTTCGCCGATCGTCATCGGTCTGATGGGCTCGTCCTACAACGCCGGCTTCGTGCTCGGTTGTCTGGCCTGCCCATTCCTGATCCAGCGGGCCGGCCACATCCGTGCCTATTCGACGCTGGTTTCGCTGGCGGCGGCCACGACGCTGATCCATCCGATCATCGTCGATCCGACGGTGTGGATCCTCGCCCGCGCCATCACCGGCTTCAGCCTTGCCGGCCTCTACCTGATCGTCGAGAGCTGGCTCAACGACAAGGCCAGCAACGAGAATCGCGGTCTGGTCATGAGCATCTACATCGTGGTCAACTTCTCCATGACCACGGTCGGCCAGCTGATGGTGCTGTTGGCGCCGATCCAGCATTTCGAGCTGTTCGCCGCCGCCTCGATCCTGGTGTCGCTGGCCGTCGTGCCGGTGGCGCTGACCACCTCGGCCCAGCCGGCGCCGATCGCCATCGTCGAGTTCCGCCCCCTCCGCCTGTTCAAGATCGCCCCGGTCGGACTGATGGGCACGTTCATGATCGGCGTTGCCAACGGCGCCTACTGGTCGCTGCTGCCGGTGTTCGCCATCGCCCGCGGTCTCACCAGCAACGGCGCCGCCGTGTTCCTGTCGATTGCCGCCATCGGCGGCGCCCTGGCGCAATGGCCGATCGGCCGCCTGTCCGATCGTCTCGACCGCCGGCTGGTGCTGGGCGTCGGCATGATCGGCGCCACGGTGATGTCGCTGCTGGTCGGCTTCCTGCCGCTCAGCCCCAACGCCCTGCTGGCCATCTCCTTCGTGCTCGGCGCCGCCGTGCTGACCGGCTATTCGGTGGCCGCCGCCCACGCCTACGACCGCTGCTCGCGCAGCGAATACGTCGAGATGGCCACCGGCGTGCTGTTGGCCAACGGCACCGGCGCCATCATCGGCCCGCTGATCGCCTCCTACGGCATGGAAGCGTGGGGCGAGACGATCCTGTTCGTGCACATGGCGGTGATCTACACCCTGCTCGGCCTGTTCATCGCCGTCCGCTGGTTCCTGCGCGCCCCGCCGGCCGCCGACGAGAAGGAAAAGTTCGACCTCGGGGCCACCGCGCCGGTCGGCACGGTCATCGTCCCCGTCAGTCCCCGTCCGGAGGCCTCCGACGAGGCGGCAACCGACAAGGCCGCGCCGAGCCCGGCCAATTGACCGGCCATCGGGCCTTGCCAAAGCGCCGCATCTGACGCACAAGCCGGAGATGGCCAAGATACGCCTCGATCAGCTGCTGGTATCCCGTGGTCTCGCGCCGACGCGGGCGCGGGCGCGCGACGCTGTGTTGCGCGGCCACGTCCGCATTGGCCCCCGCACGGCGGAAAAGCCGGGCGAACCGGTCGACGAGGCGGCCGAACTCAGCCTCGACGATCCGGCCGCCGCCTACGTGTCGCGGGCGGCACTGAAGCTCATCGCCGGCCTCGACCATTTCGGCTTCGATGTTGGCGGACGCCACTGTCTCGACATCGGCGCTTCCACCGGCGGCTTCACCGAAGTGCTGCTGAACCGGGGCGCCGCCAGCGTCATCGCCCTCGATGTCGGCCACGGCCAATTGCATCCGCGCATCGCCGCCGATGATCGCGTCACCTCGCTCGAAGGCGTCAACGCCCGCGACATCGGGCCCGACGACCTGCCGTTCCAGCCCGACGTGCTGGTGTCGGACGTGTCGTTCATCTCTCTGCGTCTGGCGCTGCCGCCGGCGCTGGAGCTCAGTTGTCGGCCGGCGCTCGGCCTGTTCCTCGTCAAGCCGCAGTTCGAGGTGGGGCGCGAAGGCATCGGCAAGGGCGGGCTGGTGCGGCCCGAACGCGCCGAGACGGCGGCCACCGATCTGCTAAACTGGCTCGACGGCCGCGCCGGCTGGACGGCCCTCGGCCTTGCCCCCTCGCCCATCCTCGGCGGCGATGGCAATCACGAATTTCTCCTGGGAGCCCGACGTGACTGAAATCCTCATCGACGAACTCGGTCATCTCGGCGACGGCGTCGGCCACTTGGCCGGCAAGCCGGTGTTCGTGCCCTTCGCGCTGCCCGGCGAACGGATCGAAGCGGACATCGAGGGCGGTCGCGCCCGGCTCGTGTCGATCCTCGCCGCCTCAGACGACCGGGCCGAACCGCCCTGCCCGCACTATGGCGTCTGCGGCGGCTGTTCGCTGCAGCACCTCAAGGCCGGAGCCTACACCGCCTTCAAGCGCCGTCTGGTGGTCGACGCCCTCGCCGACCGTGGCCTCGCGCCGCCGGTGGCCGAGCCCGTTCTGGTGCCGCCCGCCAGCCGCCGCCGCGCCACCTTCGCCGGCCTCATGGCCGGTGGCCATCGGCCGATCGTTGGCTTCAACGAGCGCATGAGCCACCGCCTCGTCACTCTCGAGACCTGCCCCGTCATCCGGCCCGAACTCATGTCGGCGCAACCGGCACTGGCGGCGCTCGTCGAAGCCATCCGGCCGCGCAAGGGGGCGCTCGACTTCTCCGTCACCACCTGCGAGACCGGTCTTGACGTCATGGTCAGTGGCTTTCCCGCCCGGGATGTCGACCGGCTGCGCCTGACGCTGATCGACATCGCCAACCGCTTCGATCTGGCCCGGCTGTCGGCAGCCGGCGAGGTGGTGGTGGAACGGCGGCCGCCGCTGGTGACCATCGACGGCGTCGCCGTGGTGCCGCCGCCGGGCGGCTTCCTACAGGCCTGCGGCGAGGCAGAAGACGCCATGGCCGCCCTGGTGACCGCTGCCGTCGGCAAGGCCAAGCGCGTTGCCGATCTCTACGCCGGCGTCGGCACCTTCGCCCTGCGCCTTGCCCGCACCGCCGACGTCTACGCCGCCGAGGGCGAGGCTGGCGCCGTCGCCGCGCTCGACCGGGCGGCGCGTGGCCTCACCGGCCGCCACCGCATCACCGCCGAGCGGCGCGACCTCAGTCGCCGGCCGCTGATCGAGAAGGAACTCGACAAGTTCGACGCCGTCGTCTTCGACCCGCCGCGTACCGGCGCTGCCGAGCAAAGCCAATGGCTGGCCCGCTCCAAGGTGGCGACCGTTGTTGCCGTGTCGTGCAATCCGGCAACGCTGGCCCGCGACCTCAAAACGCTGGTTGACGGCGGCTACCGCCTCGACAGCGTCACGCCGGTTGACCAGTTCCTGTGGTCGAGCCACGTCGAGGTCGTGGCGGTGCTGCGGCGATAACAAAGGCCGGAGCGGTCGCTCGCCCCGGCCCTGTCCGTCATCAGCCTGATCTGGGTCCTGGCGCTCAGGCCAGAACCACGGCCGGGTCGAGATAGGCCAGTCCGGTGGCCTCGCTCACCGCCTTGTAGGTGATCTTGCCGGCATGGACATTGAGGCCCTGAGCGAGATGGGCATCGTCCTGGCAGGCCTTCTTCCAGCCCTTGTTGGCAAGCGCCAGCGCGAAGGGCAGCGTGGCGTTGTTGAGGGCGAAGGTCGAGGTGCGGGCGACGCCGCCCGGCATGTTGGCGACGCAATAGTGCACGACGCCGTCGACGACGTAGGTCGGGTCGGAGTGGGTGGTGGCCCGCGACGTTTCGGCGCCGCCGCCCTGATCGATGGCGACATCGACGATGGCCGAACCCTGCTTCATGTCGGCGACCATCTGGCGGGTGATCAGCTTGGGCGTGCCGGCGCCGGGCACCAAGAGCGTCGAGATGACGAGATCGGCACCGGTCACCAGTTCGGTGACGACGTCAAGGTTGGAATGGGCGGTCTTGATGCGCACACCGAAGGTGGCGATCAGCCGGCGCAGCGCGTCGATGTTCTTGTCGACCACCGTCACGTCGGCGCCCATGCCGAGAGCGACGTGGGTGGCATTGGTTCCGGCTACACCGCCGCCGAGGATGACGACCTTGGCCGGCGCCACGCCAGCGACACCGCCGAGCAGGATGCCGCAGCCGCCGGCGACGTTCTCGAGGGCGGCGGCGCCGACCTGCGGCGCCATGCGGCCGGCCACTTCCGACATCGGCGCCAGGAGCGGCAGCACGCCGGAGGGCGACGTCACGGTCTCGTAGGCGACGCAGGTGGCCCCCGAGGCCATCAGCTCGCGGGCCTGCTCTGGATCGGGCGCCAGATGCAGATAGGTGAACAGCAGCTGGCTGTCGCGCAGCTTCTTGCGCTCGACGGCCAGCGGCTCCTTGACCTTGACGATCATGTCGGCCTTGGCGAACACCTCGTCGGCCGTGTCGACGATAGCGGCGCCGGCGGCCACATAGGCGGCGTCGGCGATGCCGATGCCGGCACCGGCGTTCTTCTCGATGATGACCTTGTGACCGGCGGCGACGAGTTCGCGCACCGATGACGGCACCAGGCCGACGCGGTCCTCATGGTCCTTGATTTCCTTGGGCGTACCGACGAGCATTGTTGTGATCCCCTGCAGATTGGCCCCGAGTTGAATCCCGGTTTGGCTTGCCGCCGTATATTTGGTCAGGCATGACGCAATTACTTGCACAGATTCAGCAGACCGCTACGCTTAATCGGTGTAAAATTCGAATACGAAGCCCTTGAACCGCAGGAAATTCGACAGATGCGTCTCGACGTGACGGATCGTGCGATCCTGACCGCCTTGCAAGACAATGCCAGACCCACCAATGCCGAGCTGGCAGACCGGGTTCACCTGTCAGCCTCGGCCTGCTTGCGGCGCACGCGGCTGCTCGAAGAAAGCGGTCTGATCGCTCGCATCGTCGCCCTGCTCGATCCGCGCATCGCCGGCATTCCCGGCACCGCCTACGTTTCGGTGACGCTCGACAGCCAGGGGCGCGCTTCTCTCGACAAGTTCGAACTGGCGGTGCGGGCCATTCCGGAAATCACCGAGTGCTATCTCCTCGCCGGCCAGCACGACTATCTCCTGCGCGTCGTCTACCGCGACGCTGCCGACCTCGAGCGCATCCACACGGAAATCCTGACGCCGCTGCCCGGCGTGATCCGCGTTCAGTCGCAACTGACGCTGCGAACGGTCAAGCGTTCCACCAAACTGCCGATTTGATGCCATGATGGGGCCATACGGGTGTCAGACTACCGCCACTGACAAAACGGAACCTCCGGCCGCCCGAGGTCCCCAATTGACAGTGACAGCCAGCGGACGTTCAAATCCGCCCGGCCGTCGGGCGGAGCCGGTGCCCTACTGGTCGCCGTCGCAGAGACAAACAGTTTTCATGTGGCTGACCGATGGTATCGGCGCCACGGAATCGAGTGAAGGAACGAGGCGATGGGCGGTTGGAAACTGATGCTGATCGGCGCCGTGGCACTGTTCGCTGGCGTCTACGTTGCCAACTCCAGCCATCTGGCGCCGGTCCCGACCAGTTCGGTGCAGATCCTCGCCCATCGCGGCCTGGCCCAGCGTTTCGCCACCGATGACCTCGACGGCGACACCTGTACTGCCAACATCATGTTGCCGCCGACCACGCCTTACATCGAGAACACCATTCCCTCGATGGAAGCGAGCTTTGCCGCCGGTGCCGACATCATCCAGATCGACGTGCAGCCGACGTCCGACGGTCAGTTCGCCGTCTTCCACGACAAGGGGCTCGATTGCCGTACCGACGGCAAGGGGCCGACGCGGGAGCATACGCTGGCCGAACTCAAGGCGCTCGACATCGGCTATGGTTACACCGCCGACGCTGGCAAGACCTACCCCTTCCGCGGCAAGGGCGTCGGGCTGCTGTCGTCGCTCGACGAGGTGCTGGCGCACTTTCCCGACAAGGCGTTGTTCATCAGCATTCGCAGCGACGACGCCGCCGCCGGCAAGCTGATGGCCGAGCACCTCGCCGGCCTGCCGGCCGAGCAACGTCAGCGCCTGATGGTCCTGGCCCACGACGAGCCGGCGAAGGCGCTGCAGCAGGCGCTCCCCGACCTGCGGGTGATCACCAAGAGTGGCCTGCGCGCCTGCCTGCAGGGTTACGTCGCCATCGGCTGGACCGGCTACGTGCCGGAGGAGTGCCGGTCGGCGGCGGTGTTCGTGCCGCTCGATCTGGCACCATGGCTGTGGGGCTTCCCCAACCGCTTCATCGACCGTATGACGGCCGCTGGCAGCCCGGTGTACCTGATCGGCGCCTACCACGGCGGCGACTTCGCCATGGGCGTCGACGAAGACGAGGACTTTGCCCGCATTCCCAAGCACTTCGCTGGCGGCATCATCACCAACGAGCTCGAGACCGCCGTCAAGACGCTGCGGTCGGGCGACTGATCAGCCCGCTACGAGGCCGATGCGCCAAGGGCCATCGCCGGCCCGTCCGGCCAGGGCATCGACGACGATGGTGCCGTCCTTGACCACCAGCCGGTGGTGAGCCCGGACGGCGGCGCAGTCGATGTCGGTGGTGGGATCGCCGGCCACCACCAGCAGATCGGCAGCCGCGCCTTCGCGTAGCCGACCACGGTCGGCGAGCCGCAACAGATCGGCGGCGTTGGCCGTGCCGGCCTTGAGGGCGTCGATCGGCGTCATGCCGGCATCGACCATGTGCTTGAGTTCCATGGCGCTGTTGCCGTGCGGGTTGAACGGCGTGCCGGTGTCGGCCCCCATGGCGATGGTGCCGCCTGCCTGGTAGTAGGCCTTGAACGAGCTGCGATGGCGCTCGGAGGCCCAGCGTGCCTTGTCCATCGCCCAGGCCGGCACGCCGCCATCGTTGGCGGCCAGCAGGCGGGCGAACGGCATCAGCGTCGGCACCAGCACGACGCGGCGGGCCAGCATTTCGGCGATGCATTCGTCATCGAGCACGACGCCGTGCTCAATGGAATCGACCCCGGCCCGGACGGCGTTGAGCACGCCGGCCGGCGTCATGGCGTGGGAGGCGACCGGCTTGTCGAAGCGTTTCGCCTCGGCGGCGCCGGCCGCCATCTCCTCGCAGGTGAACTGGGCGTGTTCCAGCCGGACGCCCGGCGTCAGCACGCCGCCGGTCGCCATCAGCTTGACGCAGTCGCAGCCACGATGGATCTGCTCGCGCACCGCCTTGACCACCTCGCCCGGTCCGTCGGCCTGGCGGCCGATGAACCAGTTGGTGCCGCCGGTCATGCAGATGTAGCGGCCAGCCGCCCGCACCGTCGGCCCCAGCGCCCGGCCGGTGTTGCAGGCATCGCGCACGGCGAACTCCACATAGTCGACACCGCCGAGATCACGGATGGCGGTGACGCCGCCACGCAGCGTCACCAGCGCGTTCTCGAGGCAGCGCAGCGCCAGTTCGGCGTGGTTGAGGCGGCCGAGATCGGCGGCCGGATTGAGTTCGCCGCCGAGCGTCAGATGGGCATGGCAATCGATGAGGCCGGGCAGAATGGTCATGCCGCTCACATCGATGCGCCGACCGGCGTAACCGGAGAACTGGGCGACCGGGGCGATGCGACGGATGCGGCCGTCCTCGACCAGCACCGCCTGACCGGCGGGCAGCCGCTTGTCGCCATCGAAGATCGAACCGTTGATCAGCAGCATCAGGATCTCCTCCCCGTTCCATGAGCAACGAACATAGGTTTTGCCGGCCAGGGCGGTCAATCCACGACCCGATCGGCCCGCCACACTTCTGGTTGTGCGCGATTTGTAGACACCTGGAAAAATGAGCGCAGACTGCCGCCTTCGGTTGCCCGCCGCGGCGGGCGCCGAAGCAGAACTGGAGCTCGATATGGTCGACAACAAGAATATCCGCGGGCCGCAGGACCCCATGCAGATCAACATCCACGAGCCGTACGAAGTGGAATACTGGACCAAGAAATGGAAAATCACGCCCGATCAGCTTAAGAACGCCGTCAAGATAGTCGGGACCAGCACGAAGATGGTCGCCGCGTATCTCGGCAAGCCGCTATAGCGCCATGGGCGACGCGGGACGGCCGCAAAACCTGCCGCCGCCCCGGCGAGGGGAGCGTCAATCAGCCAGCGGCCGGCTCATCCGGAACACTGTGTGCACACGTTCGCCGAACGGTAAGCCGGGCCGCACGGCCTCGAGCACAAAGCCGCGGCGTTGCCAGAACGCCCGGCCACGCGGGTTGGCTTCCAGCACGCCGATCAGCAGCCGTGTGCAGTCCCGCTGGCGCGCCATGGCGGCGAGGCGCTCGACAGCCAGCGCGCCGAGGCCCTGGCCGCGCTGGTCTGGCGCCAGCAGCAGCAGGCCGATGAAGGCATCGCACCGATCGGGATAGCCGATGGCGAGATCGGCGATCCCCACGAGCGGCCCTTCCCCCCGTCGCAGCCCAAGCTTCAGCGGCGTCACGCCATCGCCGGGCGGCCGGTCGTCGAAGAAGCGCCGGGCGGCGGCGACAGGGTTTTCCGGGCCGACCTCCAGTTCAAGATAATCGGCGGCGCTGGCGCAGAGAGCCGTCACGGCGTCAAGATCGCGCGCCGCGTCGAGCGGGCAGAGAGTGAGCGAGCGGCCGGCGGCCGGCATCAGCGCAGCGGCCAGGCCACGGCTCCGTCACGCCCGGTCTGGCCGCGATGACGCAGTTTGTGGTCGGCGAGCACGATGGCCAGCATGGCCTCGGCCACCGGCACGGCACGGATGCCCACGCAGGGGTCGTGGCGTCCACGGGTCAGCACGTCGACGTCCTCGCCGGCCGCCGACACCGATTGGCGCGGATTGAGGATCGACGACGTCGGCTTGACGGCGAAGCGGGCAACGATCGGCTGGCCGGTGGAGATGCCGCCGAGGATGCCGCCGGCGTGGTTGGAGGCAAAGGCGATCTTGCCGTCGGCGCCCATGCGCATCTCGTCGGCGTTGTCCTCGCCGGTGAGGGTGGCGGCGGCGAAGCCCTCGCCGATCTCGACCGCCTTGACGGCGTTGATCGACATCAGCGCCGAAGCGATATCCTGATCGAGCTTGCCGTAGATCGGCGCGCCCCAGCCGGCCGGCACACCTTCGGCCACCACCTCGATGATGGCACCAACCGACGAGCCGGCCTTGCGCACCTTGTCGAGATAGGCCTCGAGCCGCGGCACCGCCGCCCGGTCGGGGCAGAACAGCGGGTTGTTGTCGACCTCGGCCCAGTCCCAGTTGGCCCGATCGATGGTTTCGCTGCCGATCTGCACCATGGCGGCGCGGATGGTTATGCCGTCAAGCACCCGGCGTGCCACGGCACCGCCAGCGACGCGGGCCGCCGTCTCGCGAGCCGACGAACGGCCGCCGCCGCGATAGTCACGCACGCCGTACTTGAGGTCATAGACGACGTCGGCGTGGCCGGGCCGGTACTTGTCGCGGATATCGCCATAATCCTTGGAACGCTGATCGGTGTTGCGGATGAGCAGCGAAATCGGCGTGCCGGTGGTCACCGGGCCGTCGGTACGGTCGTCTTCGAAGACGCCGGACAGGATCTCGACGCGATCGTCTTCGCGTCGCTGCGTCACGAAGCGCGACTGGCCGGGCTTGCGCTTGTCGAGAAACGCCTGGATGAATTCGGCCGTCAGCGGCAGTCCCGGCGGGCAGCCGTCGACGACGCAGCCGAGAGCCGGACCATGGCTTTCGCCCCAGGTGGTGATGCGGAAGAGATGGCCGAAGCTGTTGTGGGACATGGGTCGCGCCCTCGGAGCCTAGCGTGCGGCGGATCGCCGGGAAATCGTCGGCCTGTCATAAGTGGCGCGGCGACCGCCGTCAAATGGCGGCGACAGCGCCGCCGGCTCGTGCCATGCTCGCCGAGCGATTCCCGCCCGCAGAACGGGCAACGCCAACCTCGACGCCGTTCAGCCATGCCTCGCACCAACACCCCTCCGCCCGACCTTTTCGCCGACCTCATCGCCGCCCCCTGCGATCGCAGCATCGAGGCCGACTATGGTCGCCGCTGGCAAGGGCTGGTGGCCGGCGTCGACGAAGCCGGACGCGGCCCCTGGGCCGGTCCGGTGGTCACCGCCGCCGTCATCCTCACCGACGTGCCATTGCCAGCGGGGCTCAACGATTCCAAGAAGCTGAAGCCGGCCGAACGCGAGCGCCTGTTCGACATCATCTGCCGCGACCACATCGTCGCCGTTGCCAGCGCCTCGGCGGCGCGCATCGACGCCATGAACGTGCTGGCGGCCAATCTCTGGGCCATGAGCCGGGCGGTGCTGTCGCTGAGCGAACGGCCGGTCGGCATCCTTGTCGACGGCAAAGACGTGCCACCAGGGGTCGGGGCCTGCGGCATCCGGGGGGCCGCGCTCGTCAAGGGCGATGGCCGGGTCGCGGCCATCGCTGCCGCCTCGGTGGTCGCCAAGGTGACGCGCGACCGCATGATGGCCGCCTATGCCGTGCGCTACCCCGACTACGGCTTCGAACGCCACATGGGCTATGGCACGGCGCTGCACGCCGAGCGACTCGCCGCCCTCGGCCCGACGCCCATCCACCGGCGGTCGTTCCGGCCGGTGCGCGAAGTCATCGCGGCGGCAAACGAAAAGGGCCGGCGGTGAGCCGACCCTCGTCAGGATTATTCGTACAGCCAGCGGTCAGTTGAGACGGGCCTTGGCCTCATCGATGCCCTTGGCGATCAGATCGGCGGCGACATCGCCGTGCACCTTGGTGCGCAGGATGTCGGTGGCGGCGGCCACGGCCAGATCCACCGCCTTGGCCTTGACTTCGGCGACGGCGTTGGCTTCGGCCAGCGCGATGCGCGCTTCCACCGTCTTGGTGCGACGGGCGATCAGGTCTTCGAGCGCCGCCTTGGCGTCGATGGCCAGACGCGCCGCTTCCGCTTCGGCGCTGGCGATGATGTCGGCTGCTTCCTTTTCGGCCTCGGCCCGCTTGGCCTGATACTCGGCCAGGAGCGCCTCGGCTTCCTGACGCAGCTGCCGGGCCTGCGAGAGCTCGTCGCTCACCACTTCGCCGCGCTTGTCGAGGAACTTGGCAAACAGGCCGAAGACACCGAAATAGCCGACCACGGCCAGAAACAGCACGAGACCGACAAAGGCCCAGGTAGTGTTGTCGAGCATGGACCTCTCCCTCAGCGCTTTTCGGCGGCCGCCACGGCGGCGACGACTTCGTCGTGCGATACCGCGCCGATCAGGCTGTCGACCAGCGCGTTCGTCGTCTCGATGGCGATCGAGGAGACATGTCCAACGGCGGCCTTCTTGACGTCGTCGACGTGCTTTTCAGCCAGCGCCAGCCGATCGGCCAACTGCGCCTCGGCGGCGCGACGGTTGCTGTCGATGTCGTGATTGACGCGGTTGCGCGTTTCGGCGGCGATGGAGCCGGCCTTGGCCCGAGCGGCGGCGAGCGCCGCGGCGTAGGCGGCACCGGCGGCTTCCGACGCTTCGCGCGAGGCCTCGGCCTGCTCGAGGTCGGCCTTGATGGCCGCCGCGCGCGCTTCGATGATGCCGCTGATCTGCGGAATGATCCGCTTGGACATCAGGCGATAGAGCGCGATGAAGACGATGGCCAGCCACAGGAGCTGGGATGGGAAGGTCGATGGATCGAACGGCGGGAAAACGCCGCCGTGGCCGCCACCTTCGTGGGCCGTGGTCGCGGTGGTGCCCGCCGCCGGCGTCGCGGTGGCCGGCGTCTCTTCCGCGTAGGCTTGGCTGATGAACCAGGTCATCGACCTTGGGCTCCCTTGATTGATCCGTCAGGGGCCTGACCGCGCTGGCCGGGCCGCTCTCCAGCTGCTTTCGCACCGGACGGATCCGGCGAGCGGCACCTGGAAACGTGGAATCCGCGAACGACAAGGCAATCGTCGTTCACGGATCCCGTCAATGCACGGTCGGCGCGGCCGCCAAAATGACGGACCGCGCCGAGGCCGATCAGACGGCGAACAGCAGCAGCAGGGCGATGAGCAGCGAGAAGATGCCCAGCGCTTCGGTCACGGCGAAGCCGAGGATGAGGCGGCCGAACTGACCGTCGGCAGCCGACGGGTTGCGCAGGGCGCCCGACAGGTAGTTGCCGAAGATGCTGCCGAGGCCGATGGCGGCTCCGCCAATACCGATGGTCGAAAGGCCAGCGCCGATGAACTTTGCGGCTTCAGCTTCCATTGTCCGTACTCCTTGAGAGGCTCAGATAGCTTGTAGACGTGTGGGGTGGGAACTTCGTCGATCCGCTCTGGTCCTCAGTGCCCCGGATGCAGGGCGTCGTTGAGGTACATGCAGGTGAGGATCGTGAAGACATAGGCCTGAAGGAACGCCACCAGGAACTCCAGGGCGGTCAGCGCCACCACCATCGCCAGCGGCAGCAGCGCGCCGAGCGAGCCGAAGAAGCCAAAGCTGGTGAGGGTGACGACGAAGCCGGCGAAGACCTTGAGCGTGATGTGTCCGGCCAGCATGTTGGCGAACAGACGCACGGCAAGGCTGAGCGGCCGCGACAGGAACGAGATGATTTCGATGAGGGTGACCAGCGGCACGATGGGCGCCGGGACGCCCGAGGGCACGAACAGATTGAAGAAGTGCGTGCCGTTCTTGTAGAAGCCGTAGATGGTCACCGTCAGGATGACCAGCAGCGCCAGCGCCGCCGTGACGATGATGTGGCTGGTGACCGTGAAGAAGTACGGCACCATGCCGAACATGTTGGCCGTCAGCACGAACATGAACAACGAGAAGACCAGCGGCATGAAGCGCATGCCCGCCTCGCCCGCCGCGCCGCGCAGCGTGCCGGCAACGAAGTCATAGGTCACCTCGACCAGGGCCTGCATGCGGCCAGGCACGATGGCCTTGGCCGAACTGCCCCAGAGCAGCAGCACGGCGATGGCCACCAGAGTGATCACCATGAACAGCGACGAGTTGGTGAAGGAGACGTCGTAGCCACCGATGTTGATGTCAACGAGCTTGTGGATTCCAAACTGATGGATTGGATCGGTCCTAACGTCAGCCACCTGGCCAGCTCCCTCGCTTGTCGCAACGCGCCACCAATGCGGCGCGGCGCCTTCGTCTCCCTGTGCTCCCACGAGGGGACAGGGAGGGCGAATTCATTGTCCGTCGCGTCGTTTTGGCCCCGGCAGCGGATGCTTGTCCTCCACCACCCCGACGGCCCTGAGCACATTCAACGTTCCCGCCGCGAAACCGAGCAGCAGAAAGATGACCATACCCCACGGCGACGTGCCGAAAACACGGTCGATGGTATAACCGATGACGAAGCCGACGATAACACCGGCCACGAACTCGGAACCAAACCGCAAGGCCGCGCCGATACCGGCAAGCCCCCTCGCAGTTTCCAGCCTGGACGCATCCTCGGGCGCCGGTTGCTTCAGCCCTTCGAGCTTCTTGGCGAGCTCGGCCAGCCGAACATCCTGCCCCCGCGGATCGAGAGACTTGCGATCGGTTTCGTCGCCGGTTTCGTGCCCGCCGCCGACAGAGTTCATGGTGTCCCTCCTCTGGCGAAGCCCGTAGCCTGTCGAAACGATCAGCAATAATCCCCTCTGTTTCGGGCGGCACCATAGTGATGACACGCATAGCTGTCAAGATTGACCAGCCAGGGGACAATGCCTTGAATTATTTAGACTTTAGGAGAAGAAATCGTCGTGTTTTCACAGCCTGATACCGGCGGCCGGAAATTCATATCGATTAAATTGTCCTAAAGAAGCAGTGACATTCCTGATAGGGTTCCTTCGCTAACCAACATCACGTATGGCCTCGGCGGTTTCGAGGTCGACAGAGACCAATTGCGACACACCACGTTCGGCCATGGTAACGCCGAACAGCCTGTTCATGCGCGCCATGGTCACCGGGTTGTGGGTGATGACAATGAAGCGGGTGGAGGTGGTGCGCGTCATCTCGTCGAGCAGGTCGCAGTAGCGCTCGACATTGGCGTCGTCGAGCGGCGCGTCCACCTCGTCGAGCACGCAGATTGGCGCCGGATTGGTGAGAAACACGGCGAAGATCAGCGCCATGGCGGTCAGTGCCTGCTCGCCACCCGACAACAACGTCATGGTCTGCGGCTTCTTGCCCGGCGGTCGGGCCAGGATTTCCAGGCCGGCTTCCAGCGGATCCTCGGCATCGATGAGCTGCAGTTCGGCGGTACCGCCGCCGAACAGGTGCATGAACAGGCGTTTGAAATGACCGTTGACCACCTCGAAGGCGGCCAGCAGACGCTCGCGCGCCTCGCGATTGAGATTCTGGATGCCCTGACGCAGGCGGCGAATCGCCTCGATGAGGTCTTCGCGCTCGTTGACGAGACCGTCCATGCGCGCTTCGAGCTCGTTGGCCTCGGCTTCGGCCTGCAGATTGACGCCGCCCAGCCGTTCGCGCTCGCCCTTCAGCCGTTCGAGACGGGTCTCCAGGCTGCCGACGTCGGGCACCGGCGCCGCCGGATCGATCTCGGCCAGATGGGCCAGGGCGTAGATGGGAGCGTCGAATCGGTCCTGGATGTCGGCGATCAGTTCGTCATGGCGCCGGCGGGCGGCGGCCAGACGTTCCTCGGCCCGTGCCCTGCCCTCGCGAATCGACGACAGCCGCGCCAGCGCCTCGGCGGCGAGACGGTCGGCCTCGGCGTTGTCGATCTCACGCGCCCGCAGATCGTCGGTCGCCGCGGCGGCGGCGGCCTCGGCGGCGTCGATGGCGGCCATCAGCGACCGCCGGGCCAATATGATCTCGTCGGGCCGGTCGATCATCTCGGCCCGCTCCTCGCTGACCTCGGCCAGACGGTCGTCGAGTTCCTGGAGGTGGGCGCCGGCCTGACGAACGCGGGCCGCCCAGTCCTCGCGCTCGCGGGCGATGGCGGCGAGGCGCCGCTGGCGCAGTTCGCCCTCGCGACGAATGAGGTCGACGGCGCCGCGTGCCTCGACGAAACGGGTGCGGGCGAGGTTGGCCGCTTCGCGCAGGCCTTGGGTCTGCCGACCGAGTTCATCGGACGGCGGCAGTTCGGCAAGGCTGGCCTCGGCCATGGCGCGGCGCTCGGCGCTCTCGTCGAGATCGCCGGCAAGACGGTCGCGACTGGCCGCCAGGGCGGCACGGCGGGCCACGGTGTCGGCCACCGCCCGCTCGGCCCGCATCAGGCCGTCGCGCGCCTCGGTCAGCTGACGACCGGCCACCTTCAAGGCCTCGCGCGCCGCCCGTTCGGCCTGTTCGGTCGACTTGAGCGTCGCCTCGGTAGCGGCCAGCGCCTGCCGGGCCTCGGCGAGACGGCCAGCGACCAGCTGACGCTGCCCGTCGATTTCCAGCAGGCGATTGCGCGACTTGAGCCGCTGCGCCGCCGGCGTCGGCGCGTCGGCGGCGGCGACGTAGCCGTCCCAGCGCCAGATGTCGCCGCTGAGGCTGACCAGCATCTGCCCGGCACCGAGCAGCGGCGCCAGCTGTGTCGCCGCCTCGGCGGTGACCACGCCGATCTGGCGCAGCCGGCGGGCGATGAGGTTGGGGCCGGCCACGTGTTCGGCCAGAGGGACGACGCCCTTGGGCAACGGCGCGTCGGTCTCGCCCGGCCCCGGCTCGCTCCAGTAGGCGGGCGCATTGGCATCGAGTGGCGCCTCGATATCCTCGCCGAGGGCAGCCCCCAGCGCCGTCTCGTAGCCTTTGTCCGGCTGCAGGCGGTCGACCAGCGGCGGGAAGAGGTGGCCGTGCTCGAGGTTCAGCACCTTGCTCAGCGTGCGCGCCTCGGTGTCGAGCTTCTGCAACTCGCGTTCGATGTCGGCGGCCGGCAGGCGGGCGGCGGCGACGGCCGCTTCCGCGGCGAGCCGCTCGGCCTCGGCGACGGCCACCATCTCCTCGGCCTCGAAGGCTTCGGCGCCGGCATACTCCACGGCCTCGCGGGCGGCGGCGATGGCGTCGTCGGCGGCAAGGCGGGCATCGATGTCGGCCAGTTCGCGATCGATGGCCTCGATGTCGGCCGTGAACCGGGCAAGGCGGGTGGCGGCGTCGCGCAACTCGCGCTCGAAGGAGGCCCGCTCGGCGACGGCGGCGGCCTCGGCGGCGGCCGCCGTTTCGAGCGCCGCTTCACTGGCGGTGACCGAGGCGGCGAGTTCGACGGTGGCCGCTTCCGCCTCGAGCAGGCGCTCGTCGGCCGTCGCCGCTTCGGCGGCCAGTTCCTCGGCCTCGGTGGCCAGCGCCGCCAGCCGGTCGTCGTTCTCGGCGATCAGCCGCCCTTCCCGGTCGCGGTCACGGGCGATCTCCTCGGCACGGCGGCCGAGCTCGTTGATGCGTTCGCGGGCTCGCCGCTCCTCGGCTTCCGATTCGGAAAGGGCGATCCTGAGGCGTTGCAGCGCGGCGGCGGTCTCGACCGCCCGATCGCGCAGCGCCGGCAGTTCGTGGACGATCAGCGCCTGCCGCCGGACCGCTTCGGCCTGCCCGGCCTCGGCATCGGCGACGGCGCCCAGACTGTCGGTCATGGCCGCGTCGGCGGCGGCGAGCTCGGCGGAAAGCTCGGCCAGCCGGATCCAGGCGACGCCGGCGTCGCACTTGCGGATTTCGCCCGACAGCGACCGGTAGCGTGCCGCCTGCCGGGCCTGCTTGCGCAGGGCATCGAGCCGCACCTCGATCTCCTGCAGCACGTCTTCCATGCGCGTCAGATTGGTTTCGGCGGCCTTGAGACGCAGTTCGGCGTCGTGGCGGCGGGAGTGCAGGCCGGAAATGCCGGCGGCTTCCTCGAGGATGGTGCGGCGCTGCGCCGGCTTGGCGGCGATCAGCTCGCCGATCTGGCCCTGGCGGACCATGGCCGGCGAGCGGGCGCCGGTCGAGGCGTCGGCGAACAGCAGCTGGACGTCGCGCGCCCGCACGTCCTTGCCGTTGATGCGGTAGGAGGAACCGGCCTGACGCTCGATGCGGCGGGTGATTTCCAGCAGTTCGGCGTCGTTGAAGGCGACCGGTGCCGTGCGCTCGTCGTTGCGCAGCACCAAGGTCACCTCGGCCGAATTGCGCGACGGCCGCTTGCCGGAGCCGGAAAAGATGACATCGTCCATGCCGGAGGCGCGCATGGCCTTGTACGAGCTTTCGCCCATCACCCAGCGCATGGCCTCGACGAGATTGGACTTGCCGCAGCCGTTCGGACCGACGACGCCCGTCAGGCCCGGTTCGATCACGAACTCGGCCAAGTCCACGAAGGACTTGAAGCCGTGAATCTTGAGACGCTCGAACTTCATCGACGACCTGGCAACAATCCACCTCGTCCGCGCTCTACCAATAGAGTACGGGCCTCAGGCAAACCACCATATCATGTCGTCGCAGACAAGACCGCAAGGCAAACTCGGTCATCCCCTGTGGAAAGACCGAGTTATCACCAACCTTGCGATGGCGTCAGAGCAGCGCGTCGACCTTGGCCGACATCTGCTCGACCGTCAGGGCGCCCGGCGTCTTGACGCCGTTGATGAAGAAGGTCGGCGTCGCGTCGACGCCGAAGCTCTTGGAGCCGCGCTCGCGAATGGCGTTGATGCCGTCGAGCAACTTCTGGTCGCTGAGCGTGGCGTCGAAGGTGGCCGGCGAAAAGCCGAACTGCTTGGCGGCGTTGCGCAGGCCGGCCACCGGATCGGGGACGAAAGCCCAGTCGGCCTGGGTCTTGAGCAGGTAGTCGACGACCTCGAAATACTTGCCGCCCGGCGCCTTGCGGGCCAGCATGAAGGCGGCGGCGGCCAACGGGTCGAGCGGGAACTCGCGCAGCACGTAGTAGACCTTGCCGGTGTCGATGTACTTTTCCTTGATGGTCGGCAGCGTCGTTTCGGCGAAATGGGCACAGTGGCTGCAGGTCATCGACATGTATTCGACGACGGTGACCTTGGCATCGGCATTGCCCATGGTCATGTCCGGCAGCTCTTGCGGCTTCATCAGCTCGGCGACGTCAACGGTCTTCTCCTGGGCCAGGGCCAACCCGGCGAACAGCGATGAGCCGGCGGACGTCGTCGCGGCCAGGACGACGGAGTTGGAAAGGAAGCGGCGGCGGTTGAGCATGGAAGACCCTTTTTGGATGAGCCGGTTCTGAGTGAGCCGATGTTGGCGGCAAATTATGGCAACTCGTTGGGCTTGGCAAAGCCTGACAATGGCTTCTGGCAGCAAATGCCAGAGCCAACGGCGCGTGGGGATCAAATGCCGCCCGGCGGCCTTCAGTTTTTCGTGACCGGTGGCCGGCCGGCCGCCACGGCGCGACCGAGCCGCTCCACTGCCGCCCGCAATCCCTCGTCGGCGATTCCGGCGGCGAGCGACTTGACGGCGCGCTCGTCCTCGGCGCTGACCGGGCCGAGACGCGGTCGCTCCGGCCGACCGAAACGGGCCGGCGGCAGCTGCAGCGTCTTGAGGCGACCGACGACGCGATAGCCGAAGAACATGTTGATGCGTTCGATGATCTGGTCGGCCTCATGGGCGAGACGCAGGGCGGCGGCGCCGGTGCAGCGCACCGTCAGCACCGCCGGCTCGTGGCGCTCCTCCTCGATGAGACCCTGCGGCCGACGCGGCCAGACCAGCCGGTCGGGCGAGGTGCATTCGCCGTAGACGGGACCGACGATGTCGGGCCAATGCGAGATGAGGTCGAGCGTGGCGAAGCCGCGCTTGCGACAGACGGCGTTGAGCGGTCCGCCAATGATGTCGGCAAGCGGCCGCGCGCCGCGCCGCAGGTATTCCGGTTTTGCGCCCTTGACCATTTCCTGTACAACCCGTCGATCGCCCCTGATCGATGCCAGCAAGGTTATTCCACATGCAGCGGCCGTCCGCCACCACTCTTCTTTTCTGGTACGACCGCCACGCCCGCCGCCTGCCCTGGCGCGTGCCGCCGGAGGACCGGGCACTCGGCGTCCTGCCCGATCCCTACCGCGTCTGGCTGTCGGAGATCATGCTGCAGCAGACGACCGTCACGGCGGTCAAGGGCTACTTCGAAGCCTTCCTCGGCCGCTGGCCGACGCTTGCTGACCTGGCAGCGGCGCCGCGCGACGACGTCATGGCTGCCTGGGCCGGGCTTGGCTACTATTCGCGCGCCCGCAATCTCAAGGCCTGCGCCGAGGTGGTGGCCAAGGAACACGGTGGCCGCTTTCCCGATCACGTTGAGGCGCTGATCGGCTTGCCCGGCATCGGCCCCTACACGGCGGCGGCCATCGCCGCCATCGCCTTCGACGCGCCGGAAACGGTGGTGGATGGCAATGTCGAACGGGTCATCGCCCGGCTGTACGCGCTCGAACCGCCATTGCCCGACGTCAAGCCGGAGATCCGCCGCCGCGCCGCCGTGCTGACGCCCGGTGAGCGGCCCGGCGACTACGCCCAGGCGATGATGGACCTCGGCGCCACCATCTGCACGCCCAAGTCGCCGGCCTGCACGCTCTGTCCGTGGAGCGATCACTGCGCTGCCCGCGCCGGTGGCGAGCCTGAGGGCTATCCGCGCCGGCGCGCCAAGGCCGCCCGTCCCGTCCGGCAGGGGGAGGCCTACGTCGTCCGCCGCGCCGACGGCGCCATTCTGGTGCGCCGCCGCCCCGACAAGGGGCTGCTTGGTGGCATGCTGGAAGTGCCGACCACCGAGTGGACTGCCGAACGGCCGCCGTCGCGGCCGCCGCTTGATGCCGCCTGGCGCGACGCCGGCACCATCGAACACACCTTCACCCACTTCCACCTGCGGCTCGACGTACGCCGCGCCGATCACGACGGTCCGGCGCCGGCCGGTCACGTCTGGCTGGCGGCGGCGGATATCGCCGGTGAAGCCCTGCCATCGGTGATGAGGAAAGCGCTGGAAGCAGGTTGTCCCGAGTATGGCAAATCCCGGAAAACGAGCGGCCGACGCGTTTGATCGACGTTTCTATCAGATCGTCTCGACCGGTCCTTACAATAGTCTCGGAGACGTCGAAACTAGATTGGCGCTGATCTTGGAATTTTCGTCTACAATTAACAGGATATATCGAGAAATACATCCGCATTTATTAATTCATTCCAGGCCTTGGCGCCAAAAATAACCATGACTTGACAAGTCCGATCAACTTAAACCTGTTTTTTCTTGGCCTTGCTTTCTTTATCGCTAAAAATAGCGTATGAATTGCAATCGTAGCGGCTTGGAGCCGAAAATAGGTTCATCCAGAAGACAGTTGCCTTTATGAATCGGCCCCCGACAAGCGGGGGCCCTTCTTTTTTGGCGGTCCGGCATTGCCGTTCAGGCGCCGGCGGCGGCCATTTCGCCGCGGATGCGGGTGCGCAACTCGTCGATGGACACCAGCTTGCCGCCGACCACCACGTGCCAGAACGTCCAGCCGTTGCAGGCTTCGAGGCCCTGAAGATGGGCGCCGGTCTTGTGGATCGAGCCGCTGAAGCCGCCCGCCGACAGTGAGCCGTCAGCACGCACCGTCGCCTTGTGACGGCGGCGGGCATCGCACAACGTATCGCCGGGGGCGATCAGTCCGGCTTCGATGAGGGTGCCGAACGGAATGCGGGGTTCGGAGCGTTTCGATGTGACGACCGAAAGACCGTCGTCCGGGGCTCTCTCGATGCCGTCGAGGCGCGCTTGAGCGTAGGCCGCATAATCCCTGTCCCGTTCGATGCCGACGAAATGCCGCCCGAGCCGCTTGGCCACCGCCGCCGAGGTTCCCGAGCCGAGGAAGGGGTCGAGCACGACGTCGCCGGGGCGGGAGGTGGCGGTGAGGATGCGCCAGAGCAGCGCTTCAGGCTTCTGGGTCGGATGCACCTTGCCGCCGTCGGCGGTCTTGAGGCGCTCCGAACCGGTGCAGATGGGGAACAGCCAGTCCGACCGCATCTGCACATCGTCGTTGCCGGCCTTCATGGCCTCGTAGTTGAAGGTGATGCCCTTGGCGCTCTTGTCGCGGGCAGCCCAGATCAGCGTTTCGTGGGCGTTGGTGAAGCGCGTGCCCTTGAAATTCGGCATCGGGTTGGTCTTGCGCCAGATGATGTCGTTGAGCACCCAGAAGCCGAGGTCCTGCATCACGGTGCCGACCCGGAAGATGTTGTGATAGGAGCCGATGACCCAGAGACTGCCGGTCGGCTTCAGCACGCGACGGCAGGCGAGCATCCAGGCGCGCGTGAAGGCGTCGTAGGCCTCGAAGCTCTCGAACTGGTCCCAATCGTCGTCAACGGCGTCGACCTTGGACTGGTCGGGCCGCGTCAGGCCACCACCGAGCTGCAGATTGTAGGGCGGATCGGCGAAGATGACGTCGACCGAGGCCTTGGGCAGCCGTTCAAGGGCGGCGACACAATCGCCGACAATGATGCTGTCGAGCCAATCGGGTTTCTCAAGCGGTCCGGCAGGGGTGTGGAGAGAAACCTCGGACGACCCATGGGCCGCCCGCCGACGCAGAACACTCATGGCCTATCCCACTCCGACGCAAAACAAGACCGGTGGGGTCTTCACGCCCCTGCCATGGCTTCAATCTGAGCCAGCAGGGTAAATTCGGAGTTAAGCGGTAAGGCTGTATTTCTATTATTGATTTCAAGCCTTTGTTAACCATGAGTACGGGGCAGCCGGGCTGCCCCGCCAAGCTCAGCCCCGCCAGAGGTAGTCGCCCTTGCCGACCGGCACGCCGAGGTGCCGGAAGATGGCGTAGGCGGCCGTCAGGTGGAAATAGAAGTTGGGCAGCGCGAAGTGCAGCAGGTAGTCCTCGCCGACGAAATCGATCGTCTCGCGCGGCAGCTTGATGGTGATGGCGCGGCCGTCCTGACCGGCGAGTTCTTCCGGCCGCACGCTCTCGACGAAGGCGATGGTCTTGGCGATGCGCGCCTGCAACTCGGCGAACGTGCTCTCGGTGTCCTCGAAACGCGGCATCTCGCGACCCGACAGGCGGGCCATGGCGCCCTTGGCGTGATCGGTGGCGATCTGGATCTGGCGGGTCAGCGCGAACATGTCGGGGGCAAGCCGGGCCGTCAGAAACACCTCCGGCGCAATCTTGCGGGCGGCGGCGTCAGCCTCGGCCTTGTCGAGGATGTGAGACAGCGACTTCAGCATGCGGATGAACACCGGAGCCGAAGCAGAATAGAGACTGACGGACATTGGCAGCACTTCCCTCGTTGACGAACCCACGGCCAGGTGCCGTGGCGGGGCACAGGTGGGGCCTCCAGTCGCTGGCGTCAAGGTGTGTCCGCCTCAGGGCGTCAGGCGTCGCAACAGCGCCGGTGGCAGGCGCAAGGCCAACAGCAGCAGCAGCGCCAG
The DNA here is from genome assembly GCA_937868725.1 of uncultured Pleomorphomonas sp. Lineage (GTDB taxonomy): Bacteria > Pseudomonadota > Alphaproteobacteria > Rhizobiales > Pleomorphomonadaceae > Pleomorphomonas. Next base: position 29,793 of record CALMMQ010000005.1, on the reverse strand, counting down.
CGTGCCGAGCGGCCGGCCACCGGGCAGCCAGCCGCCGCTGCCGTCGGGGCTGATACGGCTCGCCGTCGCCCGCAGGGTACTGGTGCGGCGGGTGCCGACGCGATGGGCGACATCGACCAGAGAGAGCGAACCGAGCGGGCGGAAGCCGCCGATGCCACGCAACAGGGCGTGCGGCAGCAGCAAGCCCTGATCGGCGTGCGGCACGCCGCCGAGCCAACCGAGCAGGCGCACCGCCGCCTGCTGCAGGCCGGCCATGAGCCCGACGTCGTCGACGGCATAGCGGAAGATCATGGCGCCGCCGGCCTTGCCGCGCCGGTCGAGCCGGTCGACCAGCGCCGCGAGGTCGGCTTCCCAGCCGGCCGATGGCACCACGCCGGGCATCAGGCACAGGAGATAGTCGCCACGGCTGGCCGCCTCGGCACCCAGAGCCAGACGAGCGCCGACGTCGGCCGGACCGTTCAGGAAGGTGCAGCCGGCGCCGTCGGCGATGGTCGCCGTACCGTCGGTGGAGCCGGCATCGACGACGATGACCTCGCGGACCGTGCCGTCGGCCGCCGCTGGCACCAGCTCGGCCAGCGTGCGCGCCAGCGCCTCTTCACTGTCCTTGGTCGGGATGACGACCGAAAGCATGCCCTGTTCCGCCGCGCAATGTCATGGATGGCGTTGGCCAGTCGATATGCCCCGCAACCTCGACCGCCGCCGGCAAGACCGGCATCCCGGTTTAGCGATCATTTTCGCGTGAGGCCAGTCCCGATTGCTGCTGAGGCTGCCCAAGTTTTGGGGGCAACCCGATCGATGTTCTTGACTTGTTCCGCGACCATCGTAAGATCAAACCATGAACACGCCCAGCTGCCTCCCCGTTTCCCCCGCTGCGGGCGGGATGATCCCCAGCTTCGGCGACGATGTCGCCGTCGCCGCCGAACGTCGGCGCGGTCGTGGCGCCGGCATCAATCCCAGCGGCCGATTCGAGCCGCTCAGCCGCTCGGTGTTCGACGACGGCTGGGGCGGGCAGGACGAGTTGCCGCCGTTCGCCACCACCGTCCAGACCGAGCAGGCGCGCTCGGTGATCAGCCGCAACGACAGCCCCGACATCTTCTTCGACCGGTCGCTCAACCCCTACCGCGGCTGCGAGCATGGCTGCGTCTATTGCTATGCCCGGCCGACGCACGCCTACATGGGCCTGTCGCCCGGCCTCGATTTCGAGACGCATCTCTACGCCAAGACCAATGCCGCCGAAGTGCTGGAGCGTGAGCTCGGCGCCCCCTCCTACCAGCCGAAGGTGATCGCCCTCGGCACCAACACCGATCCCTACCAGCCGATCGAGAAGGAGCGGCGGATCACCCGCGCCGTGCTCGAGGTGCTGGCGCGCTGCAATCATCCGGTCACCATCATCACCAAATCGGCGCTGGTGACGCGCGACATCGACCTGCTGGCGCCGATGGCCGCCAAGGGGCTCGCCAAGGTCGTCCTTTCCGTGACGACGCTCGACCGGCGCATCGCCCGCGCCATGGAGCCGCGCGCCTCGACGCCGAACCGGCGCCTGGAAGCCATCGAGAAGCTCAGCGCCGCCGGCATTCCGGTGGGTGTCATGGTGGCGCCGATCGTGCCAGCCGTCACCGACAGCGAGATCGAGCGCATTCTCGAGGCCGCCGCCACCTTCGGCGCCCGCGAGGCCGGCTTCGTGCTGCTGCGCCTGCCGCTCGAAGTGTCGGAAATCTTCAAGGACTTTCTGCTGCGCGAGTTTCCCGACCGCTACCGTCACGTCATCAACGTGCTGCGGTCGATGCGCGGCGGCAAGGACTACGACGCCGAATGGGGCAAGCGCATGCGCGGCACTGGCCCCTACGCCTGGCAGATCGGCCGGCGATTCGAACTTGCCTGCAAGCGGCTCGGCCTCAACAAAGCCAAGGCCAAGCTGTCGACCGACCTGTTCCTGAAGCCGGGCAACGGCGGCGTGCAGCTCAGCCTGTTCTGACGGCCAGGCCAGAACCGACGACGGCCAGATGAAGCCGGCGAGGTCGTCGAGGATGGCGCTGCCGGCGCCGGCGCCGGCGATCCCGGTCCGCAACGCTCGTCGCCGCTGTCAAGCCGGCCCCTTGACGGGCCGGACCGGCGACGACACTTGTGAGAGGAACGCCCCTCGCCCTGGCGACCGGGAACGGGACCGATCGGTCAGGACACAAGGGGGCGCCGGGCGCTCGCGCGGGAGACACTCATGAAGCTATTCGGCAGCCGTGCCGCCAGACCCGATTGGTCGGACGCCAAGGCGCCCGATCTCGACGATTTCGAGAAGTTGGCCGCCGCCGCCTACGCGGCACTGCCGGCTCAGTTCCGGGCCCTGACCGGCGGCGTCGAGATCCGCGTCGCCGATTTTCCCGACGACGAGGTGATCGAGGACATGCAGCTCGAAAGCGAGTTCGACCTGCTCGGCCTGTTCACTGGCGTCGGGCTCGCCCACGATAGCGCCGTGCCGGAGACCGGGCGCCAGCCCAACCGCGTCTGGCTGTATCGCCGGCCGATTCTCGACTACTGGGCCGAGAACGAGGAAACGCTGGGCGACATCGTCACGCACGTGCTGGTGCACGAGATCGGCCATCACTTCGGCCTGTCCGACGACGACATCTATGGCATTGAGGACAGCGTGGCATGACCGACGCCGAACTGACCGCAACGCTGCGGCTGTTCGAGCCGGCGCCCGGCGTCTTCGCCTATTACGACGGCCGCATCGCCGGCCGCCGTCTGCACGGGCCGGCCAGCAACTGGCTCGACGACGGCGCCTATGCGCTCGGCATCGCCAGCTACGCCGTGGTCGACGGCGACGAGGCGCTCGTCTTCGACAGCCATATCACTCTTGCTCACGCCCGTGCCATACGCGCCCATCTCACCGGGCTCGGCGTGCGGTCGTTCAGGCTGTTGCTCAGCCACTGGCACGACGACCACGTTGCCGGCAACGCCGTCTTCGCCGACGGCGACATCATCGCCCAGCGGCTGACGGCCGAGGCGCTGGCCGCCCATCGTCCGGACCTAGAAGCCGGCGATCCGCCGATCCGGCCGCTGGTGTTGCCGAACCGCACCTATGAAACGGAACTGGCACTGACCGTCGGCCGCCGCCCGGTGCTGGCGCGTCATTTCGCCATTCACAGCGCCGATGCCACCGTGCTGCTGCTGCCGGACGCCGGCCTGCTGCTGGCCGGCGATGTCGTTGAGGATTGCGTCACCTATGTTTCCGAAGCCGCGGCGACACCGACGCACACCGCCGAACTCGACCGCCTCGCCCGCCTGCCGTTGGCACGCCTGCTGCCAGCCCACGGTCGGCCGGAGGTCATTGCCGCCGGCGGTTATCCGCCGGCACTGATCCCGGCCACGCGTCGTTATCTCGACCGGCTGCTGGCCGGCGACGGCCGCGACGGCACGCCGCTCAAGCCGTTTCTGGCCACCGATTTCGCCTCGGGACTGCTCGGCTACTTCGAGCCCTACGAACGGGTGCACGCCGCCAACGTCGCCGCGCTGGCCGCCGCCTTCCCCTGACACGACATGAGTCGCCATGGACCTGCATGAGTCCGCATGAGTCGCCGGCATGCTCCCCGATCGCGACAGGCGCGACCGGGGTTGAGGCCGATTAGCCGGCGGTGAAGAAAGCCGGATGGAAACCCATGCTGCCCAAGGCCGGCGTACCGTCGAGGCTCAGCGCCATGGTGTTTTCCGGCGGCACGCCCGGACAATCGAGCCCTTCGTGGCCATGGAAACCGAACCGGCCGTAGAACGCCGGGTCACCGACCAGCACGACGCCGGCGGCGCCGAGCCCCCTGAGGCGGGCGAGGCCGGACTCGATCAGCGCCGTGCCGATGCCGGTCCGTTGCCGGTCAGGCCGGACGGAGATCGGCCCGAGGCCGTACCAGGCGCCGGGCGCCCCTGAGAGGCTGGCTGGCGAGAAGGCGGCGTGGCCGATGATCACGCCGGCATCAACGGCGACCAGCGACAGCGTCAGAGCGCTCTCGGCGCGCAATGCTCCGACGATGGCCGCCTCGGTACCATGGGAAAAAGGGTGGCCGGCGAAAGCCGCCGTCGTCAGTTCGGTGATGGCCAGCGCATCGGCTGGCCGTTCATCACGGATTTCAAGGTGCATGAGTGCTGTCCCGATGGAAACGCGGAAAGCGCGACCGCCGGTCGGTCGGGTTGTCGCAACCCGATCGACGGCTACGTCAGGCGATCGCACCGTTACGACAGGTCGGACCGAGCCACGCCCAACCCATCGGCCGGGCGCAGCTCCTCACACTCCATCTATCGACAAGCAGGCAACGGACCTTGCCATCATCATCAGTCCTGACATCACCGTGTCTGTCGGGAACGCCCCGATCAGAAGGGAATATCGTCGTCGATTTCCTGCGAAAAGCCGCCGGTCGGCGCACTGCTGGCCGGTGCCCGCGCCGAAGAGCGGGCCGGAGCGCGGCTTTCCATCGGGCCGGACGCGCCGAAATCGGAGCCCCCCTCGGCGCCATAGTCGCCGCCCTCACCGCGACCGCCCTCGTTGCGGCTGTCGAGAATGGTCAGTTCGCCGCGGAAGCGCTGCAGCACGATCTCGGTGGTGTAGCGCTCCTGGCCGGACTGGTCGGTCCACTTGCGCGTCTGCAGCTGACCTTCGATATAGACCTTCGAGCCCTTGCGCAGGTACTGCTCGGCCACCTTGGCCAGGTTCTCGTTGAAGATCACCACCGAGTGCCACTCGGTCCGCTCCTTGCGCTCACCCGACTGGCGGTCGCGCCAGCTTTCGGAGGTGGCGACGCGCAGATTGACGACCGCGTCGCCCGATCCCATGCGACGAACCTCCGGATCGCGCCCGAGATTGCCTATCAGGATCACCTTGTTGACGCTGCCCGCCATGGCCTGACCTCCTTGGTCCCCGCCGCGCCGTCACCAGGATGACCGACCGCCGACAGGGCACATTGCCTCGACAAAATTCGCGCCACGTTAGCCCCCGGCCTCGGTGAGCGGAACCCCGCGACGTTCGCCCATCCCGCTTATCCACACCTCAGAAAAAGCTGGCCTCGGGGATTTGTTCCTGATACGTTCTAGACAATCGACGAGCAGAACACAACCCCCGAACTTGCGCCGGCCGGCAGCGCTGCCGCGCTGTGCTGCTGACAGCAAGCGTCAGTCGGGATCGTTAGGCTCGCCGGCAGGGCGGAAGGCTGCGACGGGCTTGCTCCCGGCGGGCATTCGGTGTTTCTGCTTATCGGACTCCTTTTCTCGCGCCTGCCGCCGCTGGCGGGCGGGCGCGACGGTTCCCGGTCGGGGAACAAAGCAACGGATAGACGCGGATGGCGAACAAGACTGCGAGTGTTTTCGATATGGCGCGGCGGACCCTGTCGGTGCGCGGCGCCCGCGAGCACAATCTCAAGAACATCGACGTCGATCTGCCACGCGACAGCCTGATCGTCATGACCGGCCTCAGCGGCTCCGGCAAATCGTCGCTGGCCTTCGACACCATCTATGCCGAGGGACAGCGGCGCTACGTCGAGAGCCTGTCGGCCTACGCCCGCCAGTTCCTGGAAATGATGCAGAAGCCGGACGTCGACCAGATCGACGGCTTGTCGCCGGCCATCTCCATCGAGCAGAAGACCACCTCGCGCAATCCGCGCTCGACGGTCGGCACCGTCACCGAAATCTACGACTACATGCGTCTGCTGTTCGCCCGCGTCGGCATTCCCTATTCGCCGGCCACCGGGCTGCCGATCGAGAGCCAGACCGTCAGCCAGATGGTCGACCGCACGCTGACGCTGCCCGAAGGCACCCGCCTCTATCTCTTGGCGCCGATGATCCGCGGTCGCAAGGGCGAATACCGCAAGGAGCTGGCCGACCTGCAGAAGAAGGGCTTCCAGCGCGTCAAGATCGACGGGGCGTTCTACCCCATCGAGGAAGCACCGACCCTCGACAAGAAGATCAAGCACGACATCGACGTGGTGGTCGACCGCATCGTCGTGCGCGCCGATCTTGCCACGCGCCTGGCCGACAGCTTCGAGACGGCGCTGCATCTGGCCGACGGCATCGCCATCCTCGAGCTGGCCGACCGTCAGGACGGAGCCGAGCCCGAGCGCATCACCTTCTCGGAGAAGTTCGCCTGCCCGGTCAGTGGCTTCACCATTCCCGAAATCGAGCCGCGGCTGTTCTCGTTCAACAACCCGTTCGGCGCCTGCCCGCAGTGCGGCGGTCTCGGCACGGAGCTGAAGTTCGAGGCCGAGCTGGTGGTGCCTGATGACAGTCTGTCGATGCGGGGCGGTTGCGTGCTGCCGTGGGCCAAGACCGGCGCCTCGTCGCCCTACTATGCCCAGACGCTGGAGGCCATCTGCCGCCACTATAAGGTGTCGATGACCACGGCCTGGAAGGACCTGCCGGCCGAGGTCAAGCGCGTCATCCTCACCGGTTCGGGCGAAGAGGAGATCACCTTCGTCTATGATGACGGCGCCCGCACCTATACCACCAAGAAGCCGTTCGAGGGCGTCATCGGCAACATCGAGCGGCGCTGGAAGGAAACCGACTCGGAGATGGTGCGCGAGGAGCTCGGCCGCTTCCAGTCCGACCATCCGTGCGGCGCCTGTTCCGGCTATCGGCTGAAGCCGGAAGCGCTGGCGGTGAAGATTGCCGGCCTGCACATCGGCCAGGTGACGGAGATGTCGATCCGCCAGGCCGCGCGCTGGTTCAACGACCTGCCGGCAGAGCTCACCGACAAGCAGAACGAGATCGCCCACCGCATCCTCAAGGAAATCCGCGAGCGCCTGCGCTTCCTCAACGACGTCGGCCTCGAATATCTGACGCTGTCGCGCGCTTCCGGCACGCTGTCGGGCGGCGAGAGCCAGCGCATCCGTCTCGCCAGCCAGATCGGCTCCGGCCTCACCGGCGTGCTCTACGTGCTCGACGAGCCGTCGATCGGCCTGCATCAGCGCGACAACGACCGGCTGATCGAGACGCTGAAGCACCTGCGCGACCTCGGCAACACCGTCATTGTCGTCGAGCACGACGAGGACGCCATCCTCGCCGCCGACCACGTCGTCGACGTCGGTCCCGGCGCCGGCATCCACGGCGGCCATATCGTTGCCGAGGGCACACCGGCCGAGATCATGGCCAACCCCAAGAGTCTGACCGGCAAGTACCTCTGCGGCGAGATGGCCATTCCCCTGCCCGAGCGTCGGCGCAAGCCGCAGAAGGGCAAGTACATCCGCGTCGTCAACGCCCGCGCCAACAACCTCAAGAACGTCACGGCCGACGTGCCGATCGGCCTGTTCACCTGCGTCACCGGCGTATCGGGCGGCGGCAAGTCGACTTTCCTGATCGAGACGCTGTTCAAGGCGGCGGCGCGGCGGCTCAACGGCGCTCGCGAGCAGGCGGCGGCACACGACCGCATCGAGGGGCTGGAGCTGCTCGACAAGGTCATCGACATCGATCAGTCGCCGATCGGCCGCACGCCGCGTTCCAATCCGGCCACCTACACCGGCGCCTTCACCCCGATCCGCGAGTGGTTCGCCGGTCTGCCGGAGGCCAAGGCGCGCGGCTATCAGGCCGGCCGCTTCTCGTTCAACGTCAAGGGCGGCCGCTGCGAAGCCTGCCAGGGCGATGGCGTCATCAAGATCGAGATGCACTTCCTGCCGGACGTCTACGTCACCTGCGACGTCTGCAAGGGCAAGCGCTACAATCGCGAGACGCTGGAGGTACACTTCAAGGGCAAGTCGATCGCCGACGTGCTCGACATGACCGTCGAGGAAGCCTGCGACTTCTTCCAGGCGGTGCCGGCCATTCGCGACAAGATGATCTCGCTGCGCGACGTCGGCCTCGGCTACGTCAAGGTCGGTCAGCAGGCCACCACGCTGTCGGGTGGCGAGGCCCAGCGCGTCAAGCTCGCCAAGGAACTGTCGCGGCGCGCCACCGGCCGCACCCTCTACATCCTTGATGAGCCGACCACCGGCCTGCACTTTCATGACGTCGCCAAGCTCCTGGAAATGCTGCATGAACTCGTCGATCAGGGCAACACGGTGGTGGTCATCGAGCACAATCTCGAGGTCATCAAGACCGCCGACTGGATCGTCGATCTCGGCCCCGAGGGCGGTGACGGCGGTGGCCGCATCGTCGCCACGGGCACGCCGGAAGAGGTGATGCAGGTGCCGGAGAGCTACACCGGCCATTACCTCAAGGACCTGCTCGGCCGCCGGCCGCAGAAGCGCAGCGCCGCCGAGTGAGCCGAACGCCGGAAGGAGCATTCATGCCGCGCCTCTATTTTGCTGCGCCGCTGTTCTCGGAGGCCGAGCTCGCCTTCAACGCCGCGCTCACGGCCGAAATCGAAGCTCTCGGCTTCGACGTCTTCCTGCCGCAACGCGACGGCGTCGAGACGGGGCGCGAGCCCTGGGCGTCGATGTCGCCGGAGGGGCGGCGGCGAGCCATCTTCGAGACCGACCGCGACGCCGTGTTTTCGAGCGACGTGCTGCTGTTCGTGCTCGACGGCCGCGTTCCCGATGAAGGCGCCGCCGTCGAGCTCGGGCTGGCCTACGCCCACCGTGCCGCCACCGGCCGGCCCGCGGCGATCGTCGGGCTGATGACCGACAGCCGCGCCGCCTTCCTCGGCGGCCGCCTCAACCCGATGCTGAGCGAGGCGCTCGACGTCGTTCTGAGCGATCGCCCGGCGCTGCTCGCCACCCTGGCCCGGCTGGCGTCGGCCGGCGACTCCGGCTAATGGCAGGGCCGATTGCCGCCTGCACCAAGGAAACGTCGATGCACCTCCTGCCCGACCTCGGACGCCGCACGCTGATCATGGGCATCCTCAACGTGACGCCCGACAGCTTCTCCGACGGCGGCGATTTCGCCGGCCTCGAGGCGGCGCTGGCGCACGCCGCCGTCCTGCGCGGCGAAGGGGCCGACATCATCGACATCGGCGGCGAATCGACGCGGCCGACGGCGACACCCGTCGCGACCGAAGACGAGATTGCCCGCGTCGAGCCGGTGATCCGGGCCCTGGCGCCGGCGATCGGCGTGCCGATTTCCATCGACACCTACAAGGCGGCGACGGCCGAAGCGGCGCTCGCCGCCGGCGCGACGATCGTCAACGACATCTGGGGTCTCCAGCGCGAACCGGAGATCGCCCGCGTCGCCGCCGCCCACGGCGCGCCGGTGGTGGTCATGCACAACCGGACGACCATCGATGGCAGCCTCGACATCATCGAGGACATGAAGGCCTTCTTTGCCCGCTCGATCACCATCGCCCAGGCCGCCGGCATTGCCGACGACCATATCATCCTTGATCCTGGCGTCGGCTTCGGCAAAACCTTCGAGCAGCACATCGAGGCCATCGCCCGGCTCGACGAACTGCGACCGCTCGGCTACCCGCTGCTGATGGGCACGTCGCGCAAGTCGGTGATCGGCCGGCTGACCGGCGATCGCCTCGGGCCGCGCCAGCGCCTCAACGGCACCATCGCCACCAACGTTGCCGCCATCCTGGCCGGTGCCGATATCATTCGCGTCCACGACGTCGCCGCCCACAAGGAAGCGGCGCTGGTTGCCGACGCCATCCGGAGGGCTCGCCGGTGACCGACCACATCCGCGTCCGGCGTCTTGCCGTCTTCGCTCGCCATGGCGTGCTGGCCGAAGAGGCGGCCATCGGCCAGCGCTTCTACATCTCGCTCGATGCCAGCCTCGACACGCGCGCCGCCGGCCGCACCGACGATCTGACGCTGTCGGTCAGTTACGCCGACATGGCCGATGTCGCCGTCGGCATCGCCACCGGCTGCCGTTTCAACCTGCTGGAAGCGCTGGCCGAAGCCATCGCCACCGCCATTCTCGACCGCTTCAAAGCCGTTTCGGTCATCGCCGTCACGGTTGAGAAGCCGTCGGCACCGGTGGCCCACCCCCTCGACACGGTGGAGGTCGAGATCGTCCGGACGCGGTCCGATGGCTGAGGCCACGCTGTCGCTGGGCGGCAATCTCGGCACGCCGCGCGCCGCCATTGCCGAGGCTTTGGGCCGGCTGGCGCAGCGCGGCATCCGTCTTATCGCCCGTTCGTCGGACTACCGTACGCCACCGTGGGGGAAGACGGATCAGCCGGAATTCATCAACGCCTGCGCCCTCGTCGAGACGGCGTTGCCGCCCGAGGCGCTGCTGGCGGCCTGCCTCGCCGTCGAGGCCGAGCTCGGCCGTGTCCGGTTGGAGCGCTGGGGACCGCGCGTCATCGACATCGATCTCCTGACCTACGACGGTCTCAGCTTTGCCAGCGACCGGCTGACCCTGCCGCATCCACGCATGCTGGAACGTGGGTTCGTGCTGGTGCCGCTGGCCGAGATCGCGCCGGATCTCGTTGTCGCCGGTCACACGGTGGCCGAACACGCCCAACGCTTTGCCGGCGAGACCATCGCGCGGCTGTAGCGGTCGCTGGCCTGCGGCTTGCAACATGCGGTCATTCCCGCCGCCGCGCCGATGCGGCGCACCCGAGAGCCCGCGCATCCGCGTCGGCCCGGCGGGGATGTGATGCCCAATTGTTGGAGCCTATGATGAAATCCGTTGCTCTTTTCGCCGTCGCCGGCCTCCTCGCGAGCACCGCGACCGCTTTGGCGGCGTCGACACCACTCGACACGACGCCCCGCATTGCGGTGATGTCGGCCTTTGCCCCGGAATGGCAAGCCCTGCTCAAGGCCACCACCGACCAGCAGGTCTACGAGGTCGACGGCAACCGCTTCGTCACCGGCCACCTCGCCGGCAAGCCGGTGGTGCTGTTTCTGTCCGGCGTGTCGATGGTCAATGCCGCCATGTCGACGCAGCAGGCGATCGACCGCTTCGAGATCCAGTCCATCGTCTTCTCTGGCATTGCCGGCGGCGTCGATCCGGCGCTGTCGATCGGCGACGTCGTGGTCCCCGAACAGTGGGGGCAGTATCTCGAGGCGACGTTCGCCCGTGAAGTCGGCGGCAAGTTCGCGCCGCCGAGCTTCATGTCGACGCCGTTCCCCAACTTCGGCATGATCTTCCCCGGCGAGGCCGGCGTGTTCCGCGCCGGTCAGGACAAGCCGGAGCAGAAGTTCTGGTTCCCCATCGACGCCAAGCTGCTGGCCACCGCCAGGGCCGTGGCCGGCTCGGTGACCATCGAGCATTGCACGGCCGACCAGAAGTGCCTCAGCAAGCCGCCCAAGGTGGTGGTCGGCGGCAATGGTGTCTCCGGACAGGCGTTCGTCGACAACGCTGCCTTCCGCGACTACGCCCGCGCCACGTTCAAGGCCGAGGTGCTGGACATGGAGAGCGCGGCCACCGCCCACGTCGCCTACGCCAACAACGTGCCGTTCATCGCTTTCCGCAGCCTGTCGGACCTGGCCGGCGGCGGCGAAGGCGAAAACGAGATGGGCACCTTCTTCGCCCTGGCCTCGTCCAACTCGGCCAAGGTGGTAGAGGCCTTCGTCAAGGCGCTGCCGTAACCATCCAAGCAAACGGCCCCGGCGACAGGCGTCACCGGGGCCGCAGTCGAACATCACAACGATGGCGGCGTCACTTGAGCCGCGCCAGCGCCTCGCGCACCTTGGCCAGACGCTCGACGTAACCCTCGCGCTTGGCGCGTTCCTCGTCGACCACCTCTTCCGGCGCCTTGGCGACGAAGGCGGCGTTGCCAAGCTTCCTGTCGATGCGTTCGATCTCGCCCTCGAGCTTGACCTCTTCCTTGCCGAGACGGGCGCGTTCGCCGTCGAGATCGACGACGCCCGAAAGCGGCAGGGCGATGGTGCCGTCGCCGAGCACGATCTGCGCCGACTGGCCCGGGGCCGTGGTGGCCGTGGCGACGGTGAGCACGCGCGCCTGCCGCTTGATGGCGGCAGCGTGGGTGGCCAGCCAGCCCTGCACCTTTTCGGAAGCGCCCACCAGCACCAGCGGCAGCTGCGTGGCCGGCGGCACATTCATTTCGGCGCGCACCGAGCGGATGTCGTTGATGACCGAAATCACCCAGTTGATCTCGTCGGCGGCGTCGGACGGCTGCCGCGAACCTTCGGGCCAGGCGGTCAGCACCAGGAGATTGTCGCGCTTGGGACCGGTCTCGCCGGTCTTCGCCCACAGCTCTTCAGTGATGAACGGCATGAACGGGTGCAGCAGCTTCAGCACCTCGTCGATGACCCAGGCGCAGGCGGCGCGGGTCTCGTCCTTGGCGGCGCCGTCGTCGCCGGTCAGCACCGGCTTGGAGAATTCGAGGTACCAGTCGCAGAACGAATTCCAGACGAAGCGGTAGATGGCGCCGGCGGCGTCGTTGAAGCGATAGGCGTCGACGGCCTCGCCGACTTCGGCGGCGGTCGCCCGCACCTCGTTGACGATCCAGCGATTGAGCGTCTCGCTGACGGTGTCGGGATCGAAACCGGCGCGGCGGGCGCAACCGTTCATCTCCGAGAAGCGCACGGCGTTCCAGAGCTTGGTGGCGAAGTTGCGGTAGCCGGCGACGCGCGCCGTCGACAGCTTGATGTCGCGGCCCTGCGCCGCCATGGCGGCCAGCGTGAAGCGCAGCGCGTCGGCGCCGAACTCGTCGACGAGGTTCAGGGGGTCGATGACGTTGCCCTTGGACTTCGACATCTTGGCGCCCTTCTCGTCGCGGACGAGGGCGTGGATGTAGACGTCCTTGAAGGGTTCGACGCCCATGAAGTGCTTGCCCATCATCATCATGCGGGCAACCCAGAAGAAGATGATGTCGAAGCCGGTGACCAGCACGTTGGTGGGATAGTAGCGGGCGACTTCCGGCGTCTCGTCAGGCCAGCCGAGGGTCGAGAACGGCCACAGCGCCGACGAGAACCAGGTGTCGAGCACGTCTTCGTCCCGCTTCAGCGCCGTCGGCTGACCGTAGTGGGCATCGGCCTCGGCCTGGGCGGCCGCTTCGCTCTCGGCCACAAACACCTGACCGTCCGGCCCATACCAGGCCGGAATCTGGTGGCCCCACCACAGCTGGCGCGAGATGCACCAGGGCTGGATGTTCTCCATCCAGTCGAAATAGGTCTTCTCCCAGTTCTTGGGCACGAAATTGGTGCGGCCTTCCTTGACGGAGGCGATCACCGGCTCGGCCAGAACCTTGGCGTTGACGTACCACTGGTCGGTGAGGAACGGCTCGATGGGCACGCCGCCGCGATCGCCGTGCGGCACCTGATGCAGATGCGGCTCGATCTTTTCGAGCAGGCCCCATTCCTCGAACGCCTTGACCACCAGCTTGCGCGCCTCGAAGCGGTCCTTGCCGTGCAGCCGCTCGACGATGTCGTTGAGCTCGTCGGACGCCGGCACGCCCTCAAAGAAGTCGGCGTTGCCCTTGAGGGCCATGGCGCCTTCGATGTCGAGGATGTTGATCGGCTTGAGGCCGTGACGCTTGCCGACCTCGAAGTCGTTGAAGTCGTGGGCCGGGGTGATCTTGACGGCGCCGGTGCCCTTCTCGGGATCGGAGTAGTCGTCGCCGACGATGGGAATGAGGCGGCCGACCAGCGGCAGGCGCACCTGCTTGCCGATCAGGGCACTGTAGCGGTCGTCCATGGGATTGACCGCCACGGCGACGTCGCCGAGCATGGTCTCCGGGCGCGTGGTGGCGACAACGATATAAGTCGAGGGGTCCTCGCTGTCGTAACCGTCGGCCAGGGGATAGCGCAGATACCACAGGTGCCCCTTGGTTTCGGTCTGCACCACCTCAAGGTCGGAGATGGCGGTCAGCAGCTTGGGGTCCCAGTTGACGAGGCGCTTGTCCTTGTAGATCAGCCCCTCGCGGTAGAGCTGGACGAACACCTTGAGCACGGCCTTGGAAAGACCGGCGTCCATGGTGAAACGCTCGCGCGACCAGTCGCAGCTGGCGCCGATGCGCTTCAGCTGGTTGACGATGGTGCCGCCCGACTCGGCCTTCCACTCCCAGACGCGCTTGACAAACTCTTCGCGGCCGATCTGGCGACGGTGCAACTGCTTCTGCGCCAGCTGGCGTTCCACCACCATCTGCGTGGCGATGCCGGCGTGGTCGAGGCCGGGCTGCCACAGCACGTCGCGGCCGCGCATGCGCATGATGCGCACGAGGATGTCCTGCAGCGTGTTGTTGAGAGCATGCCCCATGTGCAGCGAACCGGTTACGTTCGGCGGCGGAATCACGATGGTGAAGGGCTCGGCCCCCGGCTTCTTGCCGGCTCCGGCAGCAAACGCCTTGGCGTCTTCCCAGCTTTTTGCGATCCGCGGCTCGACGTCCGCTGCTTCAAAGGTCTTGTCCAGCATGATAGCCGTCTGTCTCGTCCCATTCTTGGATCAGGGACGGTTAGCCGCTGGCCCGGCGAAAATCAACCAAAAGCACCGACAGGCGAACATTTCCGCGCCTTTCCGCTGCGGTCAGTTGCTCCAGGTCCTCGACGCCGGCAGGTCGGGCAGCGGCCGGACGCTCGCCTTGCGCAGGGCAGCGTCGGAGAAGCGGCCGTCGGCCAGTCCGAGGTCGCGCTTCATGTGTTCACTCAGGTCGTCGACGTCGAGCACGGCTATGCCCTGACGGGGCAGAACCGTATCGACCAGCCGGAGGACGCCGGTCGCCAGAATTGCGAGAGTGCCGAGAATGCCGGCGCGGCGCTGGTGGGACTGACCAATCGAGCTCATGATGTACCCTTGACCTGCTGATGCTTTCGGCGGCACATTCCTCCCAAATACCGTTCATTTCCAATCGAACGTCGATATCTACTCATAAAGAGAACTTATCCATGAAGCTGTCACGCCAGCTGCCGCTCAACGCGCTCAGGGTCTTCGAGGCCGTGGCCCAGCGCCTGAGCTTCACCAAGGCGGCCGACGAACTGGGCATGACGCAGACGGCGGTGAGCTATCAGGTGAAGCTGCTTGAGGACACGCTCGGCGAACAGCTGTTCGTGCGCCAGCCGCGTCGCGTCAGCCTCACCGAGACCGGGGCGCGGTTGCAGCCCAAGCTGACGGAGGCGTTTGCGCTCATCCACGAGGCACTGGCGGCGGCGAAGTCGGCCGCCGACGACACGCTGGTGATCAACACCACGGCGACGTTCGCCAGCCACTGGCTGGCCCGGCGGATCGGCAACTTCCAGCTCGGCGCGCCCAACATCGCCGTGCGCCTGGTGACCACCTCGAGCCTGACCGACTTTGCCGTCGATCCCAGCGACGTGGCCATCCGCTTCGGCGGCGGGGTCTGGCCGGGCCTCGTCTCGCACCACCTGATGGACATCGATTTCGCGCCGATGCTGAGTCCCGAGCTGCTCAGCTGGGTCGGCAAGCTTGACGAGCCGCGTGACCTGTTGCGCTGCAAGATCATCGACCCCGGCGATCCCTGGTGGCGCAAATGGTTCGACGCCGCCGGCGTGCCGGATGCCGACCTCGACGGACGGCCGCGCAACCTGTTCGGCTCGCAGACGCTGGAGGCCAGTTCGGCGCTAGCCGGCCACGGCGTCGCCATCCTGACGCCGGCCTTCTATCGCGAGGAACTATCTTCCGGCCGGCTGATCATGCCGTTTCCGATCGTCGGCAACGAGAACACCGGCTATTGGCTGACTTATCCGGAAAGCCGCCGCAACGCGCCCAAGATCAAGGCGTTCCGCGACTGGCTGATCCGCGACATCCAGCGCCATCCACCGTGAGCGGCGGAACCGGTCTGGCAAGAGGGGGAGACAGAGCCGCTCAGCGACCGCGCGACACGCGCTCGATTTCTGCCCGCACCAGTCGTTCGACGATGGCCGGCAGGTTCTCGTCCAGCCAGTGGCGCAGCATCGGCCGCAGCATCTCCTTGACGAGATCGTCGAGGGTCTTGGCGTTGGCACTCAGGATGGTGTGGCTCAACTGGCCAAAGGCGGCGTTGACCGTGGCGCCGGTTGCCTCGGACAGCAATTGCTCGTCGTCGCGCTCGACCGCCTGCGGCCGGACGCGGCGAACCGGCTCGACCACGACGGGTTCCGGCTCCGGCTCGGGCGCCGGTGCGGCGGCAGCAGCCCGGGCTTCGGCGGCCATGAGCGCCGCCATGTCCATCTCCTCAGCCTCCGGTTCGGGATCGACAAAGGCCAGATCGGCTTCGCCCGGCTTCAGACCCTCGACGAGCCCTATCGGTTCGTCCTCGACGGTGGCCACGGCGCCGAGATCGAGCACTTCCTCCTCGGCCGCCGGTGCCGCCGGCTCGGGCTCATCGCCACCGCCGAACAGCTTGTCGAGGTCGTCCTGCGACATGGAGGCGCCACTGCTCATGCTTTCCTCCACAGGCTGGGCGGGAGCTGGCTCAGACGCCGCTGCCGGGCCTTTCGGTTCGGATTCGTCCGAAATGATCCTCCGGATGGAAGCCAGAATCTCTTCCATTGAGGGCTCGGCAGACGCTGCAGCCTTGGCCATGGATCGCTACTCCGCGCAAACAGACCCGCGTGATGCGAAGACACTCCCTCAACCGCGGTACGATCAGACCGCCTGCCAAACAGGACGGCACTGATTCGACTTTGGTTAAGCATATTCGGCTTTTGCCGGGAAAACACGCCACAGCTGGCACTGGGGAACAGTTATCCCCGGCCTGACCGGTCGGGCGGCAACCGGAATTGCTTCGTCGGAACAATAGCCGCATACCGCCGCGGCGACGGCGGCCCGGCTGACGCGGCGACCGGATCAGTGGCCGTCCGGCGTCCGAAGACCGCCCCAGGCGTCGCGGACCTGGTTGTAGTGCTCTTCGGGCTTGTAGGCGGCGACCTTGAGACCGATGTGCTCGCGATCGAGCCGGCCCATGGCCGACAGGATGGAGTAGCTCGCCACCACGGCATCGCGCTGGGCGCCGACCAGCGACACCTTGGCGTTGATGAGCGTGCTCTGGGAGTTGAGGACGTCGAGTGTCGTGCGCTGACCGACCTTCTGTTCCTCGATGACACCGTCGAGGGCCAGCTTGCTGGCGTCGACGCCGGCCTTGGCGGCATCGATCTCGGCCCGCGCCGCCTCGAAGGCACCCCAGGCCGACATCAGCGCCGTATTGACCGAATCACGAGCGGCATCGACTTGAATCTTGGCCTCGCTCTGCGCTTCCTTGGCCTGGCGGACCGAGGCGTACTCGCCACCGCCCTGATAGATGGGGATGGTCAGCTTGCCCATCACCGAGCCTTCGAGCTGCTGCGCCGAGGAGTACTTGCTGTAGCCGTTGTAGTCCGACCACGACTGCTGCACGGTGCCGGTGACCGACAGCTGCGGCAGCAGCGCGCCCTGCGCCACCTGCACCTGATAGCCGGCGGCGTCGGCATTGTGCACGGCCGCCTGGATGGCCGGATGCTCCTTGCGCGAAGCGTCGATGGCGACGTTGAGGCTGGACGGAATGAGCTTGGCGATCGGGGCGGCCGGCGCCAGACTGCCCGGCTTGTGGCCGACGATGCCGAGATAGTTGCCGACGGCGGCGAGCGCGTTCGACTGGGCGAGACTCACCTGCGCCTGAGCCGCGGCCAGCGCCGCCTGCGCCTGCGACACGTCGGTGCGCGTGCCCTCACCGACCGAGAAGCGGTCGGAGGCGGCGCGCACCTGTTCCTTGAGGAAGTCGACGTTGGACTTGCGCAGATCGAGCAACTGCTTGGTGGCGATGACGTCCATGTAGGCCGTGGCGGCGCCGAGCAGCGTGTTCTGCTCCTGATAGCGCAACTGCTGCCGCGACGCCCTGACCAGAGCCTCGGCCTGCTTGACGCTGTTTTCCGTCGTGCCGCCGGCATAGAGCGACTGGGTGATCTGCACGCCGACGACCAGCGGCGCGTAATAGTAGCTTTCGCCGACACGCTGGCCAGCGGCCTTCACCGAACCACCGATGCTGTCGATGCCGGTCTGGGCGAAGGCGGCGATCTGCGGCCGATAGCCGGACAGCGCCTTGGGCACGCCTTCGTCGGCGGCCCGGGTCTGGGCGCGCGAGGCGTTGAGCGTGGCATTATTGGCGTAGGCGGCGGCCAGCGCCTCCATCAGCGTCTCGGCGCGGAGCGAGGTTGCCCCCAGAGGAAGCCCCGCCAGCGCGGCGCACAGAACGATCAGACCACGAGACGCCACGGCACACCCCTTGAAGCTGTGGTCGACAATCTTCCGATCTCGCCCCGAGAGCTGCCACAGACAGGCTTCACGGCAATGGAAGACGCGTTATCCACCTCGTTGAATTCAGTGAATCGGAATATACCTTGTCAGGCTCGTTACGAAAGAGACCTAACGCCATCGTGAACCGAATGCCGGGCCTTGGTGCACGGAAAGCACAACTTTGTTCACCTGGAGCCAGCCATCCTACCTTGCGGACGAAACTAGCTGCCCGTTCAGCGAACGCTGAAGCGGCGGGCAGCGCCCATGGGCGCCAGCCTTCTCTCGCAATTCCCCCTGCCGTCAGAAAGCGAAGGTCGCCGCCCTGGCAAACCCCGGCAACAACGGCAGCGCGGCATTGAACAGATCGCGACCCGACAGCGTGGCGCCGGCAAGCCGGTAAAGGCGGGCGCTGGCAGCGTTGCCGACGCCCTCGACCACCAGCAGACGGCCGCCATCCTTCAGCTGACGGCCGAGCGCCTCGGGCAGTTGTTCGACCGAGCCGTTGAGCACGATGACGTCGTAGGGACCGAACTTGGGCGCACCATCGGCGAGGTTGCCTTTGACCACGGTGACATTGGCGCGGTCGGCGAGCGTGCGGGTGGCAAGGTCGGCGAGCGCCGGGTCGACTTCCACCGCCACGACGGCGGCGGCAAGATGCGACAGCACGGCGGCGCCGTAGCCGGTGGCGGTGCCGATTTCCAGTACCTTGTCGGTCGGACGGATGGCCGCGGCCTGCAACAGCTTGGCGAAGACGCGCGGCTGGATGAGGACGCGGGACGTCTCCGCTTCGCCCACCGGCAGATCGGCGTCGAGATAGGCGAGCTGACGGCGCTTTTCCGGCGCGAAGGCTTCGCGGGGCGTCGCCAGCATGGCGTCGATGATGCGGAGGTCGGTGACGTCGCTGGGGCGAACCTGACTGTCGACCATCTTGGTGCGCAGCGCGGCAAAATCGGCCATGGAAACCCCTCTCTATTGAACTCGCATATGTGAAATCCAATAGCCGCCTGCTCGGCGCGATACAAGCGTCTCGAAAGCAGGATATCGCGACAGCAGGCTGAAGCCGCTGGCCAGGCGCCGCGTCGATGTCGGGCAGATCGCTATGGGAAAACTGGAGGCCACGGAGGGAATCGAACCCCCGTGCACGGATTTGCAATCCGCTGCGTCACCACTCCGCCACGTGGCCTCACGAGGGAGGCTTCATAAGCGAGACCTCCCGTTTAGGCAAGGGGGCGAATACGAAAAGACGTGCCGGCCCGCCTCAGGCCTGGACGAGCGCGGCCTTGAGACGGCGAACCTCCTCAAGGTCGGTGCGCTTGCCGCTTGCCGGCGCGAAGCCGAACTCCGCCACCCGGCCGGAGGCCGTGCGGGCCTTGCCGCCGGAGGCGTGCACCTCGGTAAGGCCCAGTTCGCGCACGAAACGGGTGGTCATGGCCGGATCGACGCCGCCGCCAGGCATGATGACAATACGGCCGGCGGCGCGACGGTTGAGCTCGGCGATGGTGTCCCAGCCGAGGCTGACGGTGCGGGCGCATCCCGAGGTCAGGATGCGGCGGAAACCGAGAGCGATGGCCGTTTCGAGGGCGGCAAACGGGTCGGGCACCAGATCGAAGGCGCGGTGCAGCGTGAGATCGAGACCGGCGGCGGCCTTGACCAGCCGGCCGAGCGCGTCGGCATCGAGCGTGCCGTCATCACGCGAGGCCCCGATGACCACGCCGGTCAGCCCGGCGTCGCGGGCAGCGTCGATGTCATCGGCGATCATCGCCACTTCAACGGCCGAATAGGTGAAGTCGCCAAGACGCGGCCGCAGCAGCGGATAAACCGGCAGCCTGGTCAACCCGGCGGCGTGGCGCATGAACGAGCGCGGCGGCGTCAGGCCGCCGATGATCAGCGACGAGCAGAGCTCGATCCGGTCGGCACCGCCGGCCAGCGCCGTCGCCAGCCCCTGGGCGTCGTCGACGCACACCTCCAGCAACCGCCTGCCCTGCCCGTTGTCACTCGTCATGGTCCGCTCTCGCTGCCCGAAAACACAATGAAAGACGCGTCGCTGCCTTCCGGCGGCACGACGCGTTCCGCACGGCAACTTGCCACAGGCCCGGTTGCCTGGACAGTGCTAAATGACACGACAGCTTTCAGCCCGCCGCCACCGCGTCGATGATGCGCACCCACGAGCGGATGCCCTTGTGGAAGGAGACGAGATCGTACTTTTCGTTGGGCGAGTGGACGCGGTCATCGGCCAAGGAAAAGCCGGCGAGCAGGCTGTCCATGCCGAGAATGGTGCGGAAATCGCCGACAACCGGGATGGAACCGCCACCGCCGACGACGATGGCCGGCTGCGGCCATTCGCGCGACAGTGCCGCCCGCGCCCGATCGAGCAGCGGCGAATCATAGGGCAGCTGCAGACCGGGCGAGGCACCGTGCGAGGCGAACGCCGCCTGGCAGTCGGAAGGCACCTTGGAACGGACATAGGCCCGGAAGCTGTCGCGAATCTTCACCGGGTCCTGGCGCCCGACGAGGCGGAACGATACCTTGGCCGTCGCCTTGGCGGCGATCACCGTCTTGAAGCCGTCACCGGCATAGCCGCCACTGATGCCGTTGACTTCGGCCGTCGGCCGGGCCCAGATCAGTTCAAGCAGCGACCGGCCGCGCTCGCCCGCCAGCAGCGACAGGCCGATGTCGGACAGAAAATGCGGTGAGGCCGCTTCGAGCTGTTGCCAGTCGGCCTTGATCGCCACCGGCGTCTCGTCGACGCCGTCGTAGAAGCCGGGCAGCGTCACGGCCCCGGTCCGGTCGTGCAGGCCGGCGAGAATATCAGACAGAATGTGCAGCGGGTTGGCGGCGACGCCACCGTAGCCACCCGAATGCAGGTCGCGGTCGGCGGCGGTGATCACCACTTCCTCGCCGACCAGACCGCGCAGACTGGCGCAGATGGCCGGCGTGTCGGCATCCCACATCGACGTGTCGCAGATCATGGCGAAGTCGGCGCTGAGTTCGTCGGCATTGGCAAGCAGGAACGGCTTCAGCGACGGCGAGCCGGACTCCTCCTCCCCCTCGAACAACAGCGTCAGGCGCAGCGGCAACTGGCCGTTCACCTCCTTGTAGGCCCTGACGGCCTCGACGAAGGTCAGAAGCTGGCCCTTGTCGTCGGAGGTGCCGCGTCCGGTGATGATCTTGCGGCCGTTGTCGCCATCGCGGATGGCCGGTTCGAAGGGGTCGTGGGTCCAGAGCTCCAGCGGATCGACCGGCTGGACGTCGTAATGGCCGTAGAACAGCGCGTGCGGGCCGTCCGGACCGGCGCCGGCGTGGTGGGCGACGACCACCGGGTTGCCGGCCGTCTCGCGCACCGAGGCATCGAAGCCGAGACCGTTCAGATAGCGGACGAGATAGGCGGCAGCGGCGCGGCAATCCTCGCGGTAGGCGGGATCGGTGGAGATCGACTTGATGCGGACAAGGTCGAACAACGTGGCCAGGCTCGACGCCAGATTGGCGTCGGCCCGCGCCAGCACGGCGTCTAGATCGGACATCGGGATTCCTTGGGCTTTGAGAGTCGAACGCCGCCCGACGGCGGCGCCGGCAGAGCGGATGAAGGTCAGGCGCGGCGCCCGGCGGCAATGGCCGCTTCGAGATCGGCCCACAGCGCCTCGGTACCCTCGAGACCGACGTGCAGACGGACGGAGCGCGGATCAAGGCCGAACTCCTGCGCCGAGTTGGGCATGGCCTTCTGGGCCAGCACCACCTCGCCCGGCACCACCAGACTCTCGTGGCCGCCCCAGCTGACGCCGAGCTTGAACAGGCGCAGGTGGTCGCAGAAGGCACGGACGTCGACGCCCGGCGCGAAGACGAACGAGAACAGGCCTGAGGTGCCGATCAGCCCCGGCGGCAGGGCGTTGCCGAGGCCGGGGTGGTTGACGGCGGCCACGGCCGGATGGGCGGCAAGGCGGCGGGCGATCGCCAGCGCCGAGGCTTCGTGCGCCTTCATGCGGACGGCCAGCGTGCGCATGCCGCGCACGAGGAGCCAGGCGTCGAAGGGCGACAGCTTGGCGCCGAGATAGGGCAGGCTTTCGCCGCGGATGCGATCGATCAGCGCCTTCGGACCGGCGACGACGCCGGCCACCACGTCGGAGTGACCGCTGAGGTACTTGGAGGCCGAGTGCAGCACCAGATCGACGCCGAGGCCAAGCGGCCGCTGGAAAATCGGACTGGCCCAGCTGTTGTCGATCACCGACACGGCGCCATGCTGGCGCGCCAGCGCCGCCAAGGCGCCGACGTCGTGGGCTTCCATCACCCAGCTGGTCGGGCTTTCGAGATAAATGAGCTTGGCGCCGGGCAGCGCCTTGTCCACCGCCGCCTCGTCGCGGCCGTCGACGTAGGTCACCTCGACCTGCATGCGCTTGAGAATGGTGCCGAACAGCCGGTAGGCGTCGGGATAGACGTTACGCACGGCAACGATGCGGTCACCGGGCTTGACGAAGGTCAGCACCGTCGCGGAGATCGCCCCCATGCCGCTGGCAAAGCCGAGCGCGTCCTCGCCGCCTTCCAGCCTGGCCAGCGTTTCCTCGAAGGCGCGAACGGTGGGGTTGAGCCCACGCGAATACACCGGGCGAACGATCTCGCCGCGATAGGTGGCCACCATCTCGTCATAGCTCGAGAAGGTGAACAGCGATGTCTGGACGATGGGCGGCACGACAGCGTCAAAGGCGTTGCGTTCGTCATGGGTAGCGATCAGCGACAGCTCGTCGAACAGCTCCAAACCATTATTCATTTGGACATTTCCTTGATATCTTCCTCGACGATCGTGAGGATTTCGATCGTCTCGTGCCGGGCCGCCTCGGCGTCTCCGGCGCGGATGGCATTGAAGAGCTTGCGATGGAAGGGAAACGAGCGACGGGCGAAGTCGGGCCGGTCGAACGGCTTGTCCCAGAAGCGTTCGAAAGCTTCGCGCATTTGCTCGAGCAGCTGCCGGAACAGCGGATTGTGCGTGGCGTCGTAGATGGCGAGGTGAAACGCCAGATCCTCGACGCCCGACGAACCCTTGGCGAGGTGCACCTGCTCCATCGCGTCCAGCCGCGTCTCGATGGTGACGAGGTCGTCGCCGTCGCGGCGGCGCGCCGCCACCACGGAAGCCTCGATCTCCAGACCGCGCCGGACCTCCAGCGTCTGCAGCAAGGCATCGCGCAGGTTGGAGGTACCGACCAGCAGCGGCATGGAGACGGTGCGCGAGCTGATGGGCTGCAACAGGTAGGTACCGCTGCCCTGCCGGCTCTCGACGATGCCCAGCGCCTGGAAGCGGCCGATCACCTCGCGGACCGTCGAGCGGCCGACGCCGAGCGCCGCCCCGAGCTCGCGCTCGGTCGGCAGGCGATCGCCCTTCTTGAGGTTGCCGCGCTCGATGAAGTCGGCCATGGCCTCGGCGACCTGCTGCACCCGGTCCAGGGGCATCAGCGGATCGATGCGTGGCCTGTTGCGCTCTGTGCCCTTGGTCATTTTCCGTTCCGTCGCCCCGTTGTCACAGCATCCCCTTGACAATTGGTCTGACATCTTATCAAGATGCGCTTCGCCAAAAATGTCAAGAATAATCGATGGCCCGCGAGACACTAAGGGGTGATCAAGGCGAAAATGGGTGAGCCTTGTTCTAGTGATAGAACATTTCAAAGATAAGTTCCGTCCTTATCAAAATGCGGAACAAGGGAACAACATGCAGTTCGCCTGAAATGGTCTTGGCATGCTCAGGATCTATACGTCGTAGCGAGCTGAAAATGGAGGTACCGTTATGAAATTGGGTATACTTGGTGGGGTAGCCATGGTTTCCATGACCGCCCTTCTGGCTGGTCCCGCCTTCAGCTTCGAAGGCAAGAGCGTTGCCGCGTCCGACTGCAATTACGGCGGCAAGATCAAGTCGATCGTCGCCACCGACGAGCATACGGTGACGTTCTCGATGTGCTCGCCTGACCCGGCGTTCGAAGCCAAGGCGGCCTTCGTCTCGTTCGGCATCGAGCCGTCCGAACACATCGAGAAGGACGGCCCCAAGAAGGCCCTGCTCGACAACCCGATCGGTACTGGCCCGTTCAAGCTCGACGCCTGGAATCGCGGCGATTCCATCGTCATGAGCCGCAATGACAACTACTGGGGCGACAAGCCGTCGTACAAGACGCTGGTCATCCGCTGGAATCAGTCGGGCGCCGGCCGTCTCAACGAACTGCACGCCGGCACGGCCGACGAGATCGCCAACCTCAGCCCGGAAGACTTCGACACCGTCAAGAACGACCCCGACCTGCAGTTCCTGCCGCTGGCCAGCCCGAACACGCTCTATCTCGGCATGGTCAACACGGTGAAGCCGTTCGACAACGTCAAGGTGCGCCAGGCCATCGCCATGGGCATCGATCGCGAGCGCGTCGTCGACAACTTCTATCCGACCGGTTCGGAAGTCGCCTCGCACTTCACGCCGTGCACGCTGCCCAACGGCTGCTCGGGCGAGGACTGGTACAAGTTCGACCCGGCCGCCGCCAAGAAGCTCTTGGCCGAGGCCGGCTATCCGGATGGCTTCAAGACCAAGATCTACTATCGCGACGTGTTCCGCACCTATCTGCCGGAGCCGAGCGCCGTGGCGGTCGAGTTCCAGACCCAGCTCAAGCAGAACCTCGGCATCGACGCCGAAGTGACGCCGATGGAATCGGGTGAGTTCATCTCCAAGGCCAACTCCGGCAGCCTCGACGGCTTCTATCTGCTGGGTTGGGGGGCCGACTATCCGCACATCACCAACTTCCTCGACTATCACTTCGCCGCCACCAACAAGCAGTTCGGCAATGCCTTCCCGGAAATCTACAACATCCTGAACAAGGCCGGGACCATCGCCGACGTCAAGACGGCCGAGCCGCTCTACGCCGAGGCCAACAACGCCATCAAGCAGCTGGTGCCGACGGTTCCCATCGCCCACGGTGCCGCCGCCTTCGGGGCCCGCGCCACGCTCAAGAACGCCTCGCTGCGGCCGTTCGGCGCCCCGCGTCTGCAGGACATCGATCCGGGCAAGGACTCGCTGGTGTTCATGCAGAGCGCCGAGCCGATCAGCCTCTATTGCGCCGACGAGACCGACGGCGAATCGCTCTATGCTTGCACGCCGATCATCGAAGCGCTGCTTGACTACGCCAAGGACAGCGGCGCCATCGTTCCGAGCCTTGCCACCGGCTGCGACGCCAACGCCGACTCGACGGTGTGGACGTGCCACCTGCGCAAGGGCGTGAAGTTCACCGATGGTTCCGACTTCGACGCCAATGACGTCGTCGCCTCCTGGGCGGCCGGCATTGACGCCGCCAATGCGGCCCATGTCGGCAACACCGGTTCGTTCGACTACTTCTCCAGCCTCTGGGGAAGCCTGATGAACGTCAAGAAGTAAGGCCCTCGCGGGTCGCGGGGTGGGCTCCGGCCCACCCCTGAAAGCTGGACTAGCCGATGCTCGGATACGCAGCCAAACGCCTTCTGGTCTCCATACCGGTCATCTTCGGCATCCTCGTCGTGACGTTCGCGCTCGCCCGGCTCATCCCAGGCGATCCGTGCAAGGCGATGCTCGGAGACAAGGTTTCCGCCGAAACCTGCCAGGCCTTCGTCGGGCGCTACGGCCTCGACCAGTCACTGGTGAGCCAGTTCCTCATCTATATCAGCGACATTGCCCACGGCAATTTCGGCAATTCCATCCGCTTCTCCCGGCCGGTGTCGCAGATCATCGTCGAACGACTGCCGCTGACCGCCGAACTGGCCTTCCTGGCGCTGATCGTCGCCTCGGTGGTCGGCATCGGCCTCGGCATCCTGGCGGCCCGCCGGCACAATTCGGCCACCGACGTCGGCACCATGGTGTTGGCCAACGTCGGCATCTCCATGCCGGTGTTCTGGCTCGGGCTGATGCTGGCCTATCTGTTCGGCGTCATTCTGCGCGGCACGCCGCTGTGGCTACCGCCGTCCGGCCGGCTGTCGGCCGGCCTGTCATCGGTGCCGTTCTATGAAGCCTGGCACTGGCAGCTCGCCGCTGACAGCAGCTGGTCGCGCCTCATGGAGTTCATCTCCAACTTCTACATCTTCAACGCCCTGATCACCGGCAACTGGCCGATCTTCTGGGACGCCCTGCGCCACATGGTGCTGCCGGTGATTGCCCTGTCGACGATCCCCATGGCGGTGATCGCCCGCATGACGCGGTCCTCGCTGCTCGACGTGCTCGGTCGCGATTACATCCGCACCGCCCGCGCCAAGGGCGTGCTCGATCGCGACGTGGTGCGCAAGCACGCGCTCGGCAATGCCATGCTACCGGTCGTCACCATTCTCGGCCTGCAGATGGGCGCGCTCCTCAGCGGGGCCGTGCTCACCGAGACGGTGTTCGGTCTTGCCGGCGTCGGGCGCATGCTGGTCGAGGCGATCTTCGCCCGCGACTATCCGGTGGTGCAGGCGTTCACGGTCATGATCGCGGTGTCCTACGTCGCCATCAATCTGATCGTCGACCTCTCCTACAGCTACCTCGACCCCCGCATCAGGCCACAATAGGATCCGCCATGACCCGTCTAGATTCCGCGTCGGCGAACGCTGCCGACGTCATCGCCGAGGAAGGCCTGATCGGCGACCCGGTGCCGCTGTGGAAACAGACCTGGCAGCGGCTGCTGCGCAAGCGTTCCGGCCAGGTCGGCCTGATCATCATTGGCGCGCTGCTGCTGATCGCCCTCGCCGCGCCAGTCATCTCGCCCTACAATCCCAACGACGTGCTGATCGGCACCGAGCACGTCAAGCGCCGCGAGGCGCCGTGCATCCACCTGCTCGGCTGCGACCTCGCCAAGCCGCAGCACATCATGGGCATCGACGGCAACTCGCGCGACGTGTTGTCGCGCGTGCTCCACGGCACCCGCGTCAGCCTGATGATCGGTCTCGTCACCGTCACCACGGCGCTGGTGTTCGGCGTGCTGCTCGGGGCCATCGCCGGCTTCTTTGGCGGTTTTGCCGACAACATCATCATGCGTATCATGGACGTCATCCTCGGCTTTCCGTCGCTGCTCCTGGCCATTGCCATCGTCGCCGTGCTGGGGCCGGGCATCGTCAACGCGCTGCTGGCCATCTCGGTGGTGTCGATGCCGGCCTATGCCCGCGTCACCCGGGCGAGCGTGCTGTCGGTGAAGACGCTCGACTTCGTGGCCGCAACGCGCGTGCTCGGCGGCAGCCGCAGCCGCATCCTGTTCCGCCGCGTACTGCCCAACGCCATCACGCCGATCGTCGTGCTGGCCACGCTCGGCATCGCCACCGCCATCCTCGATGCTGCCGGCCTCAGCTTCCTCGGCCTCGGCGCCCAGCCGCCGATGCCGGAATGGGGCACCATGCTCGGCACGGAAAAGGATCAGGTGTTCTCGGCGCCGCATCTGGTGTTCTTCCCCGGCATCGCCATCATGCTGACGGTGCTCGGCTTCAACCTGCTTGGCGACGGGCTGCGCGACGCGCTCGACCCGCGGCTCAACACGTGAGGCGGGCCATGGCCAGTCCCATTCTCGACGTTCGCGACCTGTCGGTCGAGTTTGCCACCCGTGCCGGCACCGCCCGAGCCGTCGACGGCGTATCGCTGCGCCTTGCGGCCGGCGAGACGCTGTGCATCGTCGGCGAAAGCGGCTGCGGCAAGTCGATCACCGCGCTCTCCATCATGGGCCTCGTGCCGTTCCCCGGGCGGGTGACCGGCGGCGAGATCCGCCTCGACGGCACCGACCTGCGCCAGATGTCGGCGGCCGATCTCGGCAAGGTGCGCGGCAACCGCGTATCGATGATCTTCCAGGACCCGTCCTCGTCGCTCAACCCGGTGCACACCGTCGGCCGGCAGATCGCCGAGGCCTACGTCCTGCACAAGGCCATGAACCAGCGCGACGCCGAGGCGGCGGCGATGAAGATGCTGGCCGCCGTCGGCATTCCCGATCCGGCCCGCCGCATGAAGGCCTATCCGCACGAGATGTCCGGCGGCATGGCCCAGCGGGTGATGATCGCCATGGCGCTGGCCTGCCAGCCGGAAGTGCTGATCGCCGACGAGCCGACGACGGCGCTCGACGTCACCATCCAGGCCCAGATTCTCGACCTGATGCGCGAGCTGCAGCGCGACTTCGGCACCGCCATCGTGCTCATCACTCACGACCTCGGCGTCGTGGCCGAGATGGCCGACCACGTGGCGGTGATGTACGCCGGTCAGGTCGTCGAGTTCGCCGACGTCCGGACGCTGTTCAAGGCGCCCCGTCATCCCTACACGCAGGCGCTGCTGCGCTCGGTGCCCGTGATCGGCGCCGCCACCGACATGCTTGAGGTGATCGAAGGGCGCGTGCCGCAGCTGACGCAGCTGCCCGACGGCTGCCTGTTCGCACCGCGCTGCTCGATCCGGCGTGAGCTCGGCGATCGGCGCTGCACCACCGAAGTGCCGCCGCTCGACGATGTCGGCGATAGCCACGCCTGCCGCTGCTGGCGGCCCGCCACCGACACCGCCCCGGTCGCCAAAGAGAAAGAGCCCGCATGACCGCCCTCATCGAACTCAACGGCGTCCGCAAGACCTTCGCCTTCCGCAAGGGCCTGCTGCAGCGTGTCGTCGGCGAAGTGAAGGCGGTCGACGACGTCAGCCTGGCCATCGAGCGTGGCCGCACGCTCGGCCTGGTCGGCGAAAGCGGCTGCGGCAAGTCGACGCTGGCCCGCATCGTCGTCGGACTTTACCCGCCCAGCGCCGGCGAGATCCTGTTCGACGGCGAGCGCATCGCCGGACCGGGCATGGGCATCGACCCCAAGCTCAGCCGCCGCATCCAGATCATCTTCCAGGATCCGTATTCCTCGCTCGATCCGCGTCTGCCGGTGGGCGATTCGATCGCCGAGGGGCTGGTCATCCACGGCATTGGCGACGCCCAGAGCCGGCGCAAGGCGGTGCTCGACATGCTGGCGCTGGTCGGCCTGCCGCCGCAAGCGGCCGATCGCTATCCGCACGAGTTCTCCGGCGGACAGCGCCAGCGCATCGGCGTCGCCCGGGCGCTGATCCTCGAGCCGGAGTTCCTGGTCTGCGACGAACCGACGTCGGCGCTCGACGTGTCGGTCCAGGCGCAGATCCTGAACCTGCTCAAGCGGCTCAAGGCGCAGTTCAACCTCTCGATGATGTTCATCTCGCACAACCTTGCCGTCGTCCGGCACATCGCCGACGATGTCATGGTGATGTACCTCGGCCATGCCGTCGAGGTGGCACCGGTGCACGAACTGTTCGCCGCCCCGCGCCACCCCTACACACAGGCACTGCTGTCGGCGACGCCGATCGCCGATCCGGAACGCCGCGGCGAGCGCATCAAGCTGGCGGGCGAACTGCCCTCGCCGCTCGATCCACCGCCGGGTTGTCCGTTCCATCCGCGCTGCGCGCTGGCGAGCGATCGCTGCAAGAGCGAAGTGCCGCTGATGCGGTCGGTGGGCAATGCCCGTGTCGCTTGCCACGCCGTTGAGGAAGGGCGGACGGCCAAGGCAAACTAGAGCATCCGCCGATCATGTTGAAACAACATGATCGACAAGCGGCTGCTCAACTTATTGAATCTGGAGCGATTTCTTGTCGACCTGATGATTCCATCCGGTAGGAAAGCGCTCCAGAGCAAATCCAGGAACAGTGGGACCCAGTTTCCCGTCCGGAATTGCGTAAAACAAGAAGATGGAGCTTTTTGGGGCGATCAGACTTTCGCTGGAAAAGCTCTAGACCCCGGCCCCGCCCGACGTCTGACGTCGTGTCAGGCGGAGCGCCACCAGCAGCGCGGCGCCGGC